>QNCB01000195.1 GCA_003644335.1 Planctomycetota bacterium
AGGCAGAAGCGGATGGATCGACAGCCCAGGAACGGGTTTCGTTCGGGGTTTCGTGCCCGGCTTTGCGTGTATTTGTCCGCTCCCAGGTCGAGCGTTCGGATGGTAATGGTTTCGCCGGGGCTATCTTCGATGACCTGCCGATACGCCCGGTAATGGTCTTCCTCCGATGGCTCGGTGTCTGAGCTGAGGAACAGGAACTCCGTGCGATACAGCCCCACGCCCTTGCCACCCTTGCTGCGGACGGTGTGGACTTCTTCGGGAAACTCGATATTGCCCCGGATGATAATCTCGTGGCCATCTTTGGTAATCGCGGGCAACTCCCGCAGCGTGTCCAGGCTGTGGGCAAACTCGACCTGCTGGCGGGCGAGGTTGCGACTGTCTTCGAGGGTTTCCTCGTCGGGGTCTACTATCACCAGGCCTCGGCTGCCATCGACGATAAGCAGGTCGCCGCCCGATGCCAGGGAGGTAATGTCTTCCAGTCCGACGACCGTCGGTATCCCGAGGGCCTTGGCGACGATGGCGGTATGGCTTGTCGCTCCGCCCGCGTCAGTGGCGATGCCCTTGACATGTTCGCGGTCCATCGCAGCGGTGTGGCTTGGCGTCATATCGTGGGCTACGAGTATCACATCGCGTGTCATGTGCGAGAGCGTTTGTCGTTGTTGTCCGGTGAGGTTTCGCAGCAGTCGCTTTTCGATATCGTAGACATCTTTGGCGCGGTCGGCGAGATACTGGGGCATGTCGCGGAACTCTTTGGCGTAGCTTCGCAGGACGGTAGCGACCGCATACTCAGCTGTAACGTGCCCGCCGAGGATGGTGTCCTTGAATTTGTTCTGCAACACCTTGTCAGCCAGCAGGCCCAGGTGGAAATCGAAAATACTCGCAGCTTCCTTGCCGATGCGTTCGACCGTGCGTTTTTGGAGGGTGCGTATTTCCTCCTTGGATATTTTCAAAGCCTTTTTCAGCCTGGTCAGCTCGCTTTGAACGTGGTCGATGGGCACACGGCGTTCGGGGATGTCGAACTCCTCGTTGTCGATCACAACGACCTTGGCTATCGCCACGCCTGGCGATACTCCTATGCCCTTTTTTTGTATCATTGTCTGTTTTCCCCGCGAAGAATCATTCGCCGAATCCGCTGTTCACGAGGCCACACAGGGCCTCGATGGCTTCGGCGGCGTCATCGCCGTCGGCGGTAATTTTAAGTGTCGTGCCCTTGGTTGCAGCCAATCTCATCACGGACATTATGCTCTTGGCGTCCACGACCAGCGAACCCTTGGCCACCTCTATGCCGCAGGTGAAGCTGTTAGCCAACTCCACGAACTGCATCGCGGGTCGCGCATGGAGGCCAAATTTGTTGGCAATCATAACTTCTTGTTCGATTCGTGGCACAGCTGTTACCCCATCTCATCCGCTTCCTGGATCAGGTCGATAATAGCTTCGTTCGTCTCGGCCTGGCGGAGGAACTTGCGGAACATATCTCGTTGCACGTGCCGGAAAATGGTCTCCATTGCCTGGAGATGCTCGTCCGGGTCGTCTGGGCTGGAAAGCAGCAGTATCACGGAATAGACCGGCTGGGAGTCCAGGCTGCTGAAGTCCAGGCCCTCAGCTGCGCCGCCAATGGTTGCGATGGGCGACTTCAGGCCCTTGAGTTTGGCATGCGGCATGGCGATGCCTTTGCCCATTCCGGTGGTCGCTTGACTTTCCCGAGCGAGCACAGCCTGGATTATCGCATCGACGTCGCCACTGGCCAAGGCCCCTGCCTGGGCCAATGCCTCGACCAGTTCGGCGATTGCTTCGTCGCGAGTTGTAGCTTGCAGTTTTGCCCGCAGGGCATCGATTACCACTATGTCCGCTAATTTCATTGTGTACTCCCGGTGCTGAATCCAGCTATATTTTTTAAGTCATCAGTCGCGCCAAAGGGCTATATCAGCCCAACCCGCAGAAGCATGGGGTTGCAAGTGTACACAAAATTCACACGAAATGCCAGCCCTGGAATGGAAACCGACGCGGAAAAATGAAAAAACCTCCCCGCATCCCCCAAACGTCATTCCCGTCTCCGCCCGAACTTTTCACATGGACAGACACGACAAGCAGGATAAATAGAAGAGTAGAAAAGATCCCACATATCCTGCTTATCCATGTTTGAAACGTTTCCTGCGCAAACCCGGCCCGGTGCCGTGGTTGCGGTTTTTGCAACCACATTTTTGCATGGGCAAGACGCCCAGGCTACGGACAGATCCAAAAGGAGTTGGTTATTCCATGTCCTCAGCTGCTTCGGTAGCCTCCTCGGCTACCTCAGCCAGGATATCAGCGTGAGGCCTGCCCTGGCGGTCCCGCACCTTGTCCTTGTGTCGGCGAAGCTGTTGGACGATTTTGTCTATGCACTGGTCGAGGCACGCGTACATGTCCTGCTCGCGATGATGAGCTACGAACGTGTGCTTTTGGCTGGCCTGGACTATAATCTCCGCGGTCGGCTGGCCTGCCTCCATGTCCATTATCACCTCGATGGACTGGATATTGTCGTAAAACTTGGGAAACCGTGCTACCTTTTCCTCAGCATACTCGCGGAGGGCTTCGGTCGCGTCCATGTGTCTGGCGTGCACTGAAATATTCACTAATCGTTCTCCTTATCTCCGCAGCTGTTCAGAGCTACGGGCTAAACACTACCACCAAAATACACGAAAACCAATCGCACCATGAAGCTCTGCCCAGCACTTATTTGCGAAAATCTCAGGTCGATGGTTCTTTGCCAAACTCAACCGCTGCCCAACGTGTCAAATAAGTGCTGGGGAAGATTTTTCAGATAAAAAACTTTACGTGCTTCATGGTAAACTATGCGTCCTCTTGCAGCGAATCCTTACGCCGAAACAGGCCTTTGGGCTCTGATAACTCTTTTTCGACAACCTGATGGCCTGGCTGAATCACGCCGCCGCTTATCGTGAACCGCAAAGCATCGTCGATACTCATGGGCAAATCTATAACCTTGTCTCTGCCTACTGTTATTGTATACCCCGTAACCGGCGTAGGACTCGAAGGAATAAAAACGGTTATCAAGTCCTCATGCAGTGCATCGTGCAGGGTGCGAATGCCGGGGTTTGTTGCTAACCCCAGCGACCATATGCCTTTACATGGATATTCCACAGCCACTACGCTCGAAAATTCCAGCTTGCGTTCGACCAATAAAAAATCTGTAACTTGCTTGGCTGAGGGGTATATCTGCTTAATTACCGGAAGGCGAATAAGTGTCCTTTCGATAACTCTCCAGACGGGCTGGCCCAGGAAGCTCGCGAGGAACCGCCCGAAGATGTACACGCCGACGATGGCAAGGAGGAAGCCCACCCAGAAGAGTTTTTCGTGCCAGAAGTCGAAGATCATCGCCCGGGCCTGGCTGATGTCTGCCTGATCGGTGAGATGGGCTAACCTCACCCAAAGAATCGTGGTCAGATGGGCAGCTGCGTTGTTTATGTAGATGCCGCAGTAGTCCTGGATGAGCGTGAAAACCCAGACGATAATCGCGATGGTCGCCACGGTCGGAAGCACCGCAGCCAGCCCGCGAATGAAAAAATGTCGGAAATCGCCTGTGAATGTTTTTTTCAAGTCAGCATCCTTGCTATCGCACCAGATCAGTATTTTATCCGATAGAGCAGCAAAAAGTCCATAGCTTACACGGATTTTTTGAAATGAAATAATATGAAAAAACCTAACCATTCATGGCCACACAACAATTCGCCATGAAGCACATGAAGAGCACGAAGTTCTTTTTTTCTTTCTTTGTCATTCCCGCTTGCGCGGGAATGACACGGGGGGGGGTAGCCATGTTCGGCGACCCATGGCTATCCTGCAAACAGCCACAATCCTTCATAAGCTTCATGGTGCAATTCGTGTTTTGCTGTTCACGCGTTGCCATATGCTTTTAGGACATTTCGGCCTGATCGCATCTTGGTAAGATGCTGGGCGGTTTCCTTG
>QNCB01000196.1 GCA_003644335.1 Planctomycetota bacterium
CTTCGTTGGGAGCCTTGCCGTGCCATTGGAACTTGCCTTCCATAAACGAAACGCCCTTGCCTTTTACGGTATGAGCGATAATCGCGACCGGGCCGGTAGCTGCGAGGCACTTGGCCTTTTCCATGGTCTCGACAACCTCAGCTATATCGTGTCCGTCGCACTCCAGAACATCCCAGCCAAATGCCTTGAACTTCTCGTCCAATGGGTCGAGACTAAGTATTTCCGGAGTCGTGCCGGTAAGCTGAACTTTGTTGTAATCTACAATTCCTATCAAACCTGCCGTTTTCTTCGCGCCGGCATACATTATAGCTTCCCAGTTTTGGCCTTCCTGCATCTCGCCGTCGCCGACCAAAACAAAGACGCTAAAGTCCTCCCCTCGCCTGGCTCCGCCAAGACGCATTCCAATGCCAGTCGACAACCCCTGGCCAAGCGAGCCGGTGGACATGTCGACGCCCGGCGTCTTTATCATACACGGATGGCCTTGCAGCATCGAGTCGATCGCGTCGAAGTCCGCGAGCTTGTCGGCGTGGAAATATCCGCGGTTGGCCAGCGTGCAATAGTAGCCTGGGCTGGAGTGTCCCTTGCTAAGGACAAACCGGTCGCGATCGGCCATGTCAGGGTCGGAAGGGTCTATATTCATAGCGTGAAAGTACAATGCTACGAGAATCTCGACCTCAGAAAGCGACCCGCCAGTGTGGCCACACTGAGCGTCGAAGATGGTGTTGATTATCATCTTGCGAACGCATCGGCAGGTCTGCTTGAGTTCCTGAATTTCGTCGTTCGACAACTTTTTTGTTTCACAGCAGCATGACATTTGTCTTTCTCCAGTGTTCTTTTAATATCGATTGTTACAGTCCTATATCGTGTCGCATCGCCTGAACTTCTCCGCACCAACAGCCGACGTTCCATCTGCCAAATACGCCCATGCCACCCAACTCGTCCGGGCCAAAATAAACCGGCACATGGATGAGCGAAATCCCGTCGTGGGCCCGGGCCTTACTTAGAGCCGCCAGCAATTCGTCGGTCGAATATCCGCCATGAAAAGCTTTGACGCCTCTAAATGCATTAGCCATTGCAACGTAGTCTACCTCGACGCTGTCGTTGGTTGCGTGATCTTTTCCGAACTGCGCCAACTGCAAGCCGGAGATGGCAGCCATGCGACGATTGTCCATCAGCAGAATACAGCCCTTCGCGCCGTGCTCGACGCCGTCGATGAGAACTTGCGGATTCATCATGAACGAACCGTCGCCGGTAAAGGCCAGGCCATAGAATTTTTTGTCGCCTTGGGCAAGCCCGCCAGCCAGCAGGGCCGAGACCGCGAAACCCATGTAACTGGCTCCTGTATCGGTAAAAGTCCTGCCAAGTTTGTCGTCTTCGACAATCTGAAACCCGTTGGCTTGCACGTCGCCAGCGTCGTAAAACGCCACAGCTCCATTGTCGCGCGCCCAGTTGGCGGCGGCCCTGATAGCCCCGGGCTGAGTGAGAACCTCCCGCCCCATCGCCTCGTCAAACAAGCAAGGTTTTTCGTAGCGACAGTTTTTGAAGGCTTCCCATTCTTGTTTTTTCTCGCGGCAATCGACAAACCACTGCGACTGCCCAGCCGACTTGTCGATGCCTGCTTCTCTAAGTGTCTCTATAAGTTTTCGCAAGGTTGCCGAAATGTCGCCAACAAGGGCTGTCGTTTTATTGTAGTGAGTTGCCGATTCGATGTCGGCGTTTATGTTGATGACATGAGCAGCTTTGGGATAGCTGGTTCTGCTCGAGTCGCTTTGGCAGACGAACCGCGTGCCGATGGCTACGAGCAGGTCGGCCTGGTCCATTGCGTAGTTGCCGCACAGGCTGCCCTTGGACCCGCCGACGGTCATGTTGCGAGGATTCTCGTATGGAATCACGCCCGAGACCAGCGGGCTGGTAACAGCTACGGCGTCGGCGAGTTCTAGAAACTCTGCCAGTTCGCAGCCGGCTGCTCTGGCACCGCCGCCGACCTTGACGACGACGCGAGACGCTGTTTTTATAGCCTCAATCGCCTCTGCATAGCCTGTCGTAGCTGGGCCGATCGCGGGTGGCGCACCGACTGGGAGTTCGTCGAGATTGAAATTTTTGATAACGCTGCATTGCGTATTCATCGGCAGCAGCAGATAGAAAGGCCCGGCGCGATATGGATGTTCCACCGTGTTCAAGCCTCGTCGCAGAGCGGTACTAAGTGCCCCGGGCGTGTGCAGAGCGTAGGCATTTCCCATGGTCTGACACAGCCGCAGGAACAGTCCCTGCTCGTGCTTTGGAATCTGTTGCATGTTCGGGCCTTCGTCTTCGGTGGTCTCCTCGCCGTAAATATGCCACACGCCAACACCATCAGACGCCGCAGCCAGCGACCCCGCCATGGCCTGCAGCGCGCCTGGGCCAATTGAAGTTACGACCGCTGCTTTTTGGTCTGTTACCCACCGCAAAGCCATGGCTGCGTGTGCAGCTTCGACCTCGTTGCGGACGCCGCAGGTTCGCACGACCCCAGCCGCCTGGTAGACCCGCAGCACCTCGCCGATTTCCGTCGAGCCGTGGCCCAGCACGGAAACAAACACCTTTACGCCCTGCCGCAGCAGTCCCAACACGAGTGCCTCGGAAAGCGTCATGTCAGCCCGGCCCGGCAGCGTTCCAGCTGATATAGCCTGCTCGATGTCGCCCGCAGAAGCTATCGCCTCGGCCCGCCTGGCCCGCATTGCAACCAGTTTTCCATATTCTTCCGGTGTCATTGAAAACCCTCTTCCAGAAAAAAACAAAAATTTACCATGAAGCACATGAAGTAGATGAAGTGGTTGTTTTTTTATTTTCAAAAATCTTCAATGTTTTCATGAACTTCATGGTGCAATTAGTTTTTGTGTGAACGGTTATCAGTTATAGTTCTTCAGTTTGATAGCCCAGGTCGGCGGAGATGTTTTTTGCACATTCCTTTACCGCTTTGGCCAATTTTTTTATACTGTTTTTGTCAACCCGTTCGATGGGGCTGGAGATACCTATCGCTGCGACGACCCGTCGGCGAAAATCGTACACGGGGGCAGCCATGCAGCTCATGCCCTCGCGAAACTCCTCGCGGTCGAAAGCTATTGCTTCCAGTTCGATTTGTCGACATTGCTCGGCCAGGTCGTCGAAACGGGTTATCGTATTTTTCGTGTGTCGTTTTAATCGTTGGCCTATAACTTCCTTCAACTCACCGCAGCTCATCCCAGCCAACAGGGCCTTGCCCAAGGCGGTACAGTGCAACGGCTCGGCACTGCCCCAGCGGGTGGTAACAGCTACGGGATTGGAGCCGAATTCGTGGTCGACCAGCATGGCCCCAGCCGGGCCGCGGATGGCAAGGTGGGCGGTCTCGCCGGTCTTTTCCGCCAGGCGGCGAAGATATTTTCGGGCATCTTCCCGGACGTTCCGCCGAGAGGCCAGGCGATTGGCCAGGGCGAACACCCGGCCATCCAACTCGTAGCCCAGCGTCTTGTCGTCCTGTTTGAGGTAGCCCCGGCCTGCCAGGGTCTGGGCCAAGCGATGGGCGGAACTTTTCTCTACGCCCAACAGCTGGGCCAGGCTCGCCAAGCTCACCGGAGTCCGCTGGCTCGCGACGTATTCCAGTATCTGCAAGCCGCGGTCCAACGACTGTATTCGCTGTTTTGTAGCCTCTACCATGGGTCTGCCTTTTGTCCGCTCAGGGGCTGGACTGCCTCAACACGTTCATTATACCAAGCCCGGGCGATTACGCAATAAAAAATATCATTACTTTTTACGCAACAGTCGTGGGCTGTAGGAGAAGACTTTTCACCGCGAAAGAACGCAAAGAGAAAAATAATTAGAAAAGAAAAACAGAAAAAGAATGGATTCCCGCCTTCGCGGGAATGACAAAAAAAGAAAATTTTTACCGCGAAAGAACGCAAAGAACGCAAAGAGAAAAATAATTAGAAAAG
>QNCB01000197.1 GCA_003644335.1 Planctomycetota bacterium
AGCCGACGTCAGCCAAGGCAGCACGCCTGGCGCGAAGTGGATGCACGAAAATGGCTATGGCGTGAAGATTCCCCTGACGCTTATCTTCCCGCCAGCCGGTGCGCATCTGCCACCGATGTACAGCGACCTGACGGCGCAAAAACTTATCGAAAAACTCGAGCAGGCAGGTAGGCAAGTAGGCAAGTAGGGAAGTAGGGAGTCCACGGATTACACGGATTTTTTATCAAAAGAAAAATCCGTGTAATCTGCTTTTAATCCGTGAAATCCGTGGACTCTCAGCGAGAACTTGCCCTACAGTTTCCATGCTTTGGCGAAGTTTTCGAAGCTGCGGTCGTAGGTTTTCTCAGCTTCGGGCGGGAAACAACAGCCTGGCAACTGCTTGGCGCCCAGGTGTTTGTGCAGACAATCGCAGCATGTACCCTTGGTGGGGCAGTCGTATGTGCAGGTGCATCGATCGATGTTGACTTGTTTCTTGCATTCCATTTTCGATACCTTTCCAAAGCCTGATGATACCAAGCCCGCGACCATTTTACGAGGTTGTTTTGGCCAGGCCGATGCGGTAGCATCAACAGTCGTGGATGAAGAATTGTTTTAGAGGACGACGATATGGCCAAATGCGATACGATTCTTGTTGTGGCAGCGATACTGGTGGGGCTGTCGGTTTGCACTCAGAGCGGATGTGCTTCTCAGCCTGGCAATCATGGCCACCCCGCAAGCAGCCGCGGTGTAGACATGCCACCCACCCCCAGCAAGGTTTCCCCCGGAGATTCCTCTGCCAAGGCGATATTGGACAGGTTGGAAAAAGCGGGCTTGGCGTACACCACCTTGCGGGCTGATGTGGATTATCGTGTCGAAGATCGCATGACTGGCGACGAGGAGCTTCGCGCTGGCTGGGTTGCCTATCAGAAGCAGACCGCCAATGCTCCGGCCAGGTTTCGCGTATCGTTCGACAAGTTGGCCCTGGGCAGCGGCCCAGCCCGGACGTCCAAACAAGACTACATTTTCGATGGCCAATGGCTCACCATAGCCAAACACCGCATAAAATCCATGACCAAAGTGCAGATCGCAGCCAAGGGCGAGAAAGTCGAGGCCTTGAAAATCGGCAAGGGCCCATTCCCCGTGCCGTTTGGCCAAAAGACCAGCGAGGTGCTGAAATATCTCCAAGCAACGACAAGCCCAGGCCCGGGGCAGGGCTCCGCTGGGCCAAAGGGGACGGATTATCTCAGGCTAACCCCCAAGCCAGGCCATCGCAAGGATGTGAACTTCCGCAGTTTGGAGATGTGGGTAGACCAGGCCAGGGCCTTGCCCGTGAAAATCCGCTCGCGAGGAGCAGGCAAGAAAATCACCACCGTAACCTTCCGGAACATCAAAACTCAGACAACCCTTGCCCCGAAACTCTTCACCATGCCAAAACCCCCAGGCTGGGATCTGACAGTAGAACGACGGAAGTAAAGAGAAGTCAGGAGTCAGAAGACAGGAGTCAGAAGTCAGGAGTCAGTAAAAACAAAAACTTTTTCGTGTGTTTCGTAGTTTGTTGTTTCTCTCGAAAAAATCCTGGCTTGGCATAAAAAAAGCAAAGCGCGAGGACCAGGCTCCTCGCGCTTTGCGACTGGTTATTTCATGACTACTTTTGTGTAGCTTCGATTATTTTTTCGCGTCTTTTGCAGCTTCGGCGGTTTTCTTAGCCAGCTCTGCCTTGTAGATATCCATGCGCTCGGCAAGGGCTTTTACGGACTTTTGCGACGCAGCCAGGTCGTCTTTGAGGGCCTTGGCCTTGTCGCCGAGAGCTTCGGTCGGCGGGACATCTTTGATCTTTGCCTGAATATCCTTGAGGTCTGTTTCCTTGGCTGTCAACGCGTCTTTGTAGCAAGCTACCATATCCTCAAGCTCGCCAGCTTCCATTTTCTGGGCTTCAGCTTTAACGTCTTCGATAGGTTTGGTTTCGTCAGCCTTCTTGCCGCAACCCATAAACCCGACCGCCAAACCAACCACCAACACAACAGTTAAAAACCTTTTCATGGCATTTCCTTTCGCTATATAGCCTGCCACCAGGCCTGGATTAAAAATTCGTCTGCCAAATTCTAACGCTGGCAGGCTCGGTTTTTCCAGAAGAAAAGGAAAAAATTTTAAGCGTGGCCAGAGCTCGGTGCCGTGGTTGCGGTTTTTGCACCCACGATACCGCCATGCAACAAGCCATGCCCGTATGGGTTGCATGACCTACGGACTTAAATTGCTCTAAGAGCCTGTTGCACAATTACCCAAGATTTTCATAAGTCCTTTATTTATGTGGAACCAATCGACGCAAAATAAAGACTATGTTAATTGGCTAGAATTATGCAACAGCCTCCTAAATTATACAACAGGCTTTTAGTTCACTCAAAAAAGGTATCCGCCACTTTACTTCTTCGTTTCCTTCTCTCACAATTAGGACATGCACGGTCTTTTAGCTACTTGTTTGTAAGGGGTTTCCTGCACTTCGGACACAAAGCGCTAACGAAAGCTATTGCGATGCCAGCAATAAGAAACGAGCAAGTCCCAAAAAGAGCCCAAGGCCAAAAGCTACGGTTTTTCATAACGGCCATCAGCCCGATGATGGCTCCCAAAAATGCGGCAAAACCGAGGAAAACACCGAATACATGAATATCGTTACCATTTGTCGCAACATTGTCTTTCTTGAAAAAATATATTTTACTGCGCGCATGCGCAGCTAAACATTCGGTTGGCAAAGGAGTGGCCAAGCGATGGAGCGAATGCTCCGGAAATCAACAGCCCCGGTTCAAAGAAAACCTCGAGCAAAAAATCAAGCAATTAAAAAAGGGAGCCGCCGATTACTACCCCGGTTGAAGGCCTACCACAGCCTACGGCTAAGGATTCACCGACAGACTCCCATTCAGGGAGTCCGTCAAGCAATCCGGTTCCTTCGTCACAGAAAGGTCCTAGTTTTCTGGTGGAACGCCGCTTGGTCAGACCAAGTTCAATTTTTTTAATACTTTTTTAGGCCGGCGTAAACCCATACGGACGGGTCTCAACCAGCTGGGGAGCATAATACCACGGGATTGGCGTTTCACCGAGGAAAAACCTCTGAAAAAATCCCTGGATTCCCAATCAAGTTGGGAATGACAAGAAAAGACAGACAGAAAAGAAAATAAACAGTTGACATATTATACCTTGTAGGTATATTATATATATCATGGAATTTGGGTTCGATAAAAGAAAAAGCGAATCAAATAAGCGGAAGCACGGTATCAATTTTGTCGAGGCTCAAGCTCTTTGGCAAGACCCGGACAGGATTGTGGTTCCAGCGAAAACTCAAATTGAAAATCGATTTGTGTTGACGGGAAAAATAGCTAGCCAGCATTGGTCGGCTGTGTTTACGATTCGCATGGGCAAAACTCGCATTATTTCCGTGCGACGCGCAAGGGAGCAGGAGGTAAAAGAATATGAAAGCTAAAGAATTCGACAAGAAGTTTGATGACGGCGAGGATATTAGCAGGTATCTCGACTATTCCAAAGCTACCCGGCCCGGGCGAGAGCAGAAACGAGTCAATGTCGATTTCCCCGTTTGGATGATCCAGTCTCTGGACAAAGAAGCCGCTCGGCTTGGCGTGCCGAGGCAGTCTGTAATTAAAGTCTGGATCGCAGACCGGCTTGAACGCGCCCAGGCGTCATGAATCCTGTCTTCTGAATCCTGCTTCTAAACAATTCCCTTTGGCGCGTGGGCTAGGTTTTCCGCGGTGTAGTCTGCTCCGGCGGCGGTTAGTTCCTCGGCGGTGAAGCTGGTGGTTAGTCCCAGGCAGGTAGCTCCGGCGGCCTTGGCTGCGGCGGCGCCGTTTTTGGCGTCTTCCACTACCAGGCACGCAGCTGGCGAGACGCCGATTTTTTCCGCAGCCAGGATAAAACATTCCGGGTCTGGCTTGTGCTTCGTAACGTCGCTGCC
>QNCB01000198.1 GCA_003644335.1 Planctomycetota bacterium
ACTGATTACTCTTTTAAGGAGCAACAAAAATGGCAAAAGGTAAAACCGCAACAAAGGCACCGAAAATCAGGCCTCTTGGCGAGAAGATTCTGGTCAAGCGACTCGAAGCTGAGACAATGACAGCTGGGGGCATCGTCTTGCCTGACTCGGCTAAGGAAAAACCAAAAGAAGGTACCGTCCTGGCTGTGGGCGATGGCAGGATGCTCGCTGACGGCACTCGGGGCGAGTTCCAGGTAGCTAAGGGCGACGTGGTACTTTTCACCAGCTATGCCGGCACGGAAATCAAAATCGACAGCGAGGAATACCTCCTCATGGACGAGTCCGATGTCCTGGCGATAGTGAAATAGGCAAGTAGGCAAATGGGCAATAGGAGTCCACGGATTACACGGATTTTTGTGGAGATTACACGGATTTTTTTGTTTTCAATCAAAGAAAATCCGTGAAATCCGCTTTTAGTCCCGTGGACTCTTGACAGCAGTGATAAACTTATATAGATACGGAGAAATACGATGGCAAAGAAGAAAATTACATTTGATGTTGAAGCTCGTCAGGGCATTCGTCGCGGCGTGAACCAGTTGGCCAAGGCGGTCAAGGTAACCCTGGGCCCGACAGGTCGAGTTGTGGTGCTGGAAAAGAGCTTCGGCTCGCCGACCGTTACAAAGGACGGCGTAACCGTAGCGAAGGAAATCGAGCTGGAAGACGCCAACGAGAACATAGGCGCCCAGATGGTCAAAGAAGTGGCCAGCAAGACTTCCGACGTAGCTGGCGACGGCACAACCACCGCGACCATCTACGCCGAGGCTATCTTCGAGGAAGGCCTGAAGAACGTCGCAGCTGGCGCCAAGGCGATGCAGCTGAAGCGCGGCGTGGACAAAGCTGTCGAAGCTATCATTGCTGAGCTGGGCAACCTGTCCAACCCCGTCAAGAGCAGCAAGGAAATCGCCCAGGTCGGCACCTGCAGTGCCAACCAGGACACCGAGATCGGCAAGATGATAGCTGACGCTATGGACAAGGTCGGCAAGGACGGCGTGATTACCGTCGAAGAGGGCAAGGGCCTGGACACTTACGTCGATCTCGTTGAGGGTATGCAGTTCGACAAGGGCTATGTCAGCCCGCACTTCGTCAACAAGACCGAGACGATGGAAGTGGACTTCGAAAAGCCTTTCATCCTGATCCACGAGAAGAAAATCTCGCAAATAAAAGACCTCGTTCCGCTGCTGGAGAAGGTCGCCCAGGCGGGTCGGCCTTTGGTTATCATCGCAGAGGACATCGAGGGCGAAGCTCTGGCGACGCTGGTGGTCAACAAGTTGCGGGGCACGTTCCAGTGCGTTGCTATCAAGGCTCCGGGCTTTGGCGACAGGCGGAAGGAAATGCTCCGCGACATCGCTGTGCTGACCGGCGGCAGGGCTATCATGGAAGACATGGGCATTACGCTGGAGCACATCGACATCGGCGACCTCGGCTCGGCTAAGCGTCTCCGCGTGGACAAAGACAACACCACCATCATCGAAGGTGCTGGCAGCGACGCCGACATCTCCGGGCGAATCGAGCAGATTAAAAATGAGATAGCTGCGACGACCAGCGACTACGATTGCGAGAAGCTCGAAGAGCGGCTGGCTAAGCTCGCTGGCGGCGTGGCACAGATAAACGTCGGAGCTGCGACCGAAGCGGAAATGAAGGAAAAGAAAGCCCGCGTGGAAGACGCCCTGCATGCCTGTCGAGCTGCGGTGGAAGAGGGTATTCTGCCCGGTGGCGGCACGGCGGTGCTTACGGCGTTGAAGGTGCTGGACAAGATCAAATGCACCGACGCCGACGAGAAGACCGGCGTGGATATTGTTCGCCGAGCGTTGGTAGCTCCGATCAAACAGATCGCAGCCAACAGCGGCCTGGACGGCAGCGTCGTGGCGATGAAAGTTATGGAGCAAGCCCAGCCTAATTTTGGCTACAATGCCCTGACCGGCAAGTACACCGACCTGGTCAAGGATGGCGTTATTGTGCCGACCAAGGTCGAACGCAGTGCCCTGCAAAACGCAGCCAGCGTCTCGGGCCTGTTGCTGACCACCGACGCGATTATCTCCGACCTGCCGGAAAAAGACGCCCCCGCCATGCCAGACATGGGCGGCATGGGTGGCATGGGTGGCATGATGTAAGATTAGGTAATAGGCAAGTAGGCAATAGGCAAGTAGGTTGGATGCCTGTTGACCGATTGTTGTTGTAGGGATTATTAAGCGGTCAGGGTTTTATGTAGCCCTGGCCGCTTTTTTACAAATAGGCACAGGGCCTTGGGTACGCTATAATGTTTTTCTCGCTTGGGTTGGAGAATAATTTTGGAAGACTGGATAAACGACATTGAGTTCGAGCGTCTTAGCCCAGCTGCGGTGTTGGCTAAGAAGTTGGTGATAAATCCCCTGGCTAACTATCTCCCCGCTTCTTGGATAAAGGGTTGGCTTCGCGACGGCAAGAGCGAATTAGCCTTGGCTAACTGGCGAGACCCGGGCGGATGGCGAAGCATGGTTATCAGCTACGAGGGCAACCCCAAAAGGGCTTGGGATCGCATTCTCGTCGGTGGCGGGACTATCCCCAAGGCTTTGCGAAACCGCCGAAAGCTCGCAGCCCGGCTGTTGGCTAGGCTGATCGACCAGACGCCACATCGTGCCCACGCGTTGTGTCTGGGAGCTGGGCCCGGACACATTATCACCGACGCTATGGGCCAGGCCAAGAACGACAGCTACGCTACGCTGGTGGATATCAGTTCCGACGCGTTCGAGTTTGGCCACACCGTCGCGCGGGACAAAGGCTTGCTCGACCGCGTCCGGTTCATCCAGGGCGACGTCCGCGAGGTCCGCATCGACGAGCGGGTCGATCTGGTGAAAATGATCGGCATTTGCGAATATCTCCAGGATGAGCAGATCACAGCCATCGCCGAGGCGCTCGGCGAGATAATGCCCCCCGGCTCGGGGATAGTTTTCAACAGTATTTCCAAGAAGCACGGCACGGACAGATTTTTCCGCAGGGTCTTCGGGCTGAATATGATCCACCGCACGCCGGAGCAGTTGCAGGAACTCCTGGCCCCAGCTGGTTTCGGCGAGTTTCAGGTTTTTCCCGAACCCCTGGGCGTGTATAATGTAGTCGTAGGAAAAATCAAGAGCCAGTAGTCAGGTCAGGATTCAGAATTCAGGATTCAGAATACTTTCGCCTCTTTCTTTTTTTGCTTTTACTGATAACTGACAACTGATAACTTTCATAGAAGGCGAGTGGGATATATGACACAGGTTGACGTACCATGGGGTGGCGAGACTTTTTCGGTTTCGATTCCCTCGCACTGGACGTTGCAGCAGGTGGCTGAGCCTACCGTTGCAGCTGCGCCTGTGGACTGGCGGGAGCACATGGCCTCGGTTATTCACAAGCCCGCTGCGGGGCCTGGCCTGGCTGAGTTGCTCCAGGCCAATCGCGACGGTCGCGTCGTTATCGTGGTCGAAGACCTCACCCGCCATAGTCCCCTGGCTGAGATTCTGGAGATCGTCTTGCGAGAGGTTCGTCATGCGGGCCTGGCTGAGTCGCAGTTGGAGTTTTTTTTCGCAGCTGGCATGCACCCCGCCTGCGACCCAGCGGAGGCCCGGGCCAAATTAGGCCCAGCTGCGGAGGGCATCGCCTGGCGGTGGAATCCGTGGGACGACGAGGAGCAATACGTCGAGCTTGGCAAGGTTGGTCGTCTGGGCGTGATGATAGACCGCGGGGTCGCCCAGGCTGACTTGCGCATCGTGATATCGTCGGTCTCGCCGCACCTCCAGGCCGGTTTTGGCGGGGGTTACAAAATGTTCCTGCCAGGCTGTGGCTACATTCGCAGCATCCGGGCTTTGCACAGGCTTGGCACGACCCGTCGGCAGGGTCAGCTTGTCGGCACGGAGGCCCGGCAAAACCCGATGAGGCGAGCCAT
>QNCB01000199.1 GCA_003644335.1 Planctomycetota bacterium
GGACGATTCGCTGATTTTGAAGACCTTGGCTATCTCGCGGAAGGTCATGTATTGCGAGTAGTACATCACCAGCAGCTGGCGGTCTTGTTGGCGGAGGTGCCTGAGCAGGGCTCGGCAGAGGTCGCGACTTTCCATCAGCACATGGGCCCGGGCGGCGTGGTGGTCTTCGATGTCGGGCGTCCAAGCTTCGTCCACGTCGGTGTGGCTTGCTGCCTCGCTGAACGGCAAGACCCGCACCATGTTCGCACTGCTACGCCGGCGAAGTATGCCATCTTTCCGCATGTGGTCGATCGCCCAGAACATGCCCTTCTGCGAAGCGAAGTTTGGAAAAGGCACGCCGCGGGCGGGGTCGAAAGCGTTGGCTGAGAGGGTCAGGCCCAACAGCGAATAGCTGTATAGGTCGTCCATCGGCACCCACGTGTAGCGGCGTTTCAGACGCGAGGCTATCTGGCTGGCCACGGGCATGTGATCCTCCACGGCGATTGCCTCTCTGGAGGCTTTGGTTCTGGCTTTGGCAGGGGCTTTGGTTTTGGCGGCTGTCTTTGTGGCCTTGTTTCGCATCGGTAATCCTTTCCAGCTGACAGGGTCTCTTGTCTCGGTGTTGTACGTCTTACACGTTCAATGATAGAGCTGGTTGAGAAAGTATCAATCAGGTTCATTCCTCAAAATCTTGGGAAACTCGGAAAAATCGGAATGATTTAACCCCGCATGATGGTATTATAGGCAAGATTTCCGGTTTAACGGATTTTTGGGACAAATTGGATAAGAGATGTTATATTTGTCCTTGCAAGAGGTTACATCAAAATCATGCGAAATTGCGTTTTTGGAGTGGTTTTTATCCGCTATGAGTGTTTGCACCTATGGGCGATGCGGGAAGATTTACGAAAAAAATCTTAATTCTCGGAATAATTATTTGAAAAAGTAGTCAGTAATCAGTGGTCAGCCCTCAGTAAAAACAAAAAAAGATACACAATTGAGCCAATGGCAAAGATGTAGCCTGGCCGCCCTCAGCTGGGAAGTTCGTGTGAAAGACCGGAAATATGGCAGGTTCAACACAGTCGAGGGCGGCTGTGCCACATTCCCGCATGGTTTTGCAATTGGCTCCAATTGCGCGGGTGGGCGTTTGGAATGGCGGGGCTCGCGGAATAGTTTCAGGCTGAGTGCTCAGCTGTGATGGTCGAGTGCATTCCGCCGCGTGGGGTGAATTGGCCTGTCACGCTCAGATGGCGAGGCTTGAGTGTCGCAACGAGGTCGTCGAGAATCCGATTGACGACGTCCTCGTAAAACACGCCGTCGTTTCGGAACGACTGGAGATAGAACTTCAGGCTCTTGAGCTCCACGCACAGTTTATCGGCGACGTACTCGACGTCGACCTGACCGAAGTCAGGCTGACCCGTCTTGGGACAAAGCGACGTAAACTCCGGAGCTGCATGGTGTATTATATAGTCCCGCTGCGGATGCGGATTGGCGAACGTTTCCAATATCGATTTCTTGTCAGTAATGTCAGTCATTTTTCATGCCTCATCAAAAAGTTCATAATTATCCACATGAAAACAGCGAACCACGGATAACCACGGATGAACACTGATATTGTTTCTTACTTTTTCAAAAAAATCCGTGGTTATCAGTGTTTATCCGTGGTTCGCTGTTTTTGTTTTACGTCTACAACAATCATTGGTTTTTTTTTTGTAGCCATGGCCCGATAGCATACACGGATTGCGTCGGAAGATAAAGGCGTGTAATATTCGGATATGGATTCTGACGAAAAACCTGACGCGGTTGTCTTGTTGTCTGGCGGGCTGGACTCTGCTACGGTGTTGGCTTTGGCGGTCGCGCGGGGCTATCGTTGTCATGCGCTTAGCTTCGATTACGGTCAGCGGCATCGGTTCGAGCTGGATTCTGCCCGGCTGGTTGCTGCGGCAGGGGGGGCGGTGGATCATCGTGTGGTGAAGATAGACCTCAGTGCCTCGGGCGGGTTTGGCTGTAGTGCCCTGACCGACGACATCGACGTGCCAAAAGACGGCCTGGCTGGGGCGGGCGAGACAGCGGGCGAAGTTGTGGGCGAAAAAATACCGGTAACATACGTCCCAGCCCGGAATACGATTTTCCTGTCGTTCGCACTGGGCTATGCTGAGGTTGTCGGCTCGTTCGATATTTTCTGCGGCGTCAACGCGGTGGACTACAGCGGATACCCGGACTGCAGGCCCGCGTTTATTTCGGCGTTCGAAAACTTGGCGAACCTGGCTACGGCGGCGACGGCAGGGGGGGGCAGGCGGTTTGCTATTCACGCGCCGCTTATCGAAATGACCAAGGGCGAGATTATTCGCACGGGCCTGGAGATGGGCGTGGACTATGGCCTAACCCACAGTTGCTACGATCCCGCGAGCGACGGCAAATCGTGTAGCCGATGCGACGCATGCAGAATCAGGCTGGCTGGCTTTGCCCAGGCTGGAGCGAAAGACCCGCTGGCGTATATGTAGCACAGTCGCCCCCGGATGTGAAGATGTGAGTATAATACAAAAAGCCACAGCCGAGGGCGGCTGTGCTACACAGGCAGGAGTAGCAGATGGAATTGAGTATAACATTGGCCCAGCCCGGACGGGCGGCGACATTGTTCGGCCCGGCGGACAAGCACTTGCGGATGATCCGCGAAGCGTTTGACGTGCAGATATTCGCTCGCGGCTCTCAGGTGAAAATCACAGGCCCAGCCCGGCATGTCAGCCAGGCTGCCGGCGTGCTGGAGACGCTGCAACGACGCCTGGGCCGAGACCAGTCCATCTCGCCGAAGGTCGTAGCTGAAGCTATCGGCGAAACTTCCGACGCCGAGGCAACCAGGAGCGACCACCCCGACGGCGCGCTGGACGTTTACGCAGCTGGGCGGCTGGTCAAGCCAAAAACGCCAGGCCAACGGCGGTACCTCGCAGCGGCGCGGAAGAACGATATGATTTTCTGCACAGGCCCAGCTGGCACGGGCAAGACCTACCTGGCGGTGGCCTTGGCGGTGCACCTGCTGAAACACAAGCAGGCAAAGCGGCTGGTGTTGGTTCGTCCCGCGGTGGAGGCTGGGGAGAAACTGGGCTTTCTGCCCGGCGATATGCAGGCCAAGGTGAACCCGTATCTCAGGCCACTGTTCGACGCGCTGCACGACATGATGGACTACGACCAGATTCGGCGGTTCATGGTCAACGACCTTATAGAGGTTATCCCGCTGGCGTTCATGCGCGGGCGGACGCTCAACGATTCGGTCATTATTCTCGACGAAGCCCAGAACACCACCGTCAGCCAAATGCTGATGTTCCTCACCCGCATGGGCCATGGCTCGAAGGTGATAGTAACCGGCGATGCGAGCCAAACCGACCTGGAAGACGGCACGCCCTCGGGCTTGCTCGACGCGGTAAAAAGGCTGGTGGGCATAAAAAACCTGGCGGTGGTTACGCTCGAAAAATCCGACATCGTCCGCCATTGCCTCGTGCAAAATATCGTCGAAGCATACAGCCCCGTAAGCTAGCCGACAGGCCACCCGTAGAGCCTGTCGCACAATAATTATCGAATCCAACCATTGGATTCGATAGCCGCGTAAGAGAGGTGGCTCAAAAATCTCGTTCTCACACAGTTTTTGTCAAAAATTCAATTCTCTCACATTTTCAAATCATGTCTGGCCAGCTGAGACAAAATATTGTACCAATCAGCCCAAACGCTCGTTTCTCTCACGCCCAGCGGGCTTTTCCGCTACGCCACAGCTTTAAAATGTTATGCGCGGCGCATATCAGCGACCACTCGCTACGGCAGGCTTCAAATCCTCGCCGCATAAACTTATCAATACCACGAGCATCTTTAATCTGGCCGAACACCGGTTCGACCGTTTGGCCTCCAAGTTTGTAAAGTGTGTGGCAAAAATTTTTTATAAAAACGCCTGACA
>QNCB01000200.1 GCA_003644335.1 Planctomycetota bacterium
CAGTACATGGCCTGCCTTCAATGTTTCTCATGATAAAATCCCCGCTCACGCTGGAGTAATATCGCGTACAGGGAGGAACAGCTCGCACCGACCCGACGGGGGTGGGATACGTAACACCGTCAATGGTGATTTCGGCGTCCCCGCGGATAATATGCATGAGGTGATAATCCTCAAAAATCTGGATGGCGGCGTTTGGCATGGCGTGGTAGACATCGCAGAAGCTGACGAACTGAAAGCTATGTTGTGCGAGTATTGATTTCATATATGGTTTCGAGTTGTGGGTTGACTTTGTTTTGTATGCAACCGCAGGATTTTCCGCAGGAGCATTTCCTCGCCGGAACGGTTGCCCTCTATAAGATGGCCCAGGAACTGTAGCGCGTAGCCGCCTACGAACATCGCCAGGGCCAGGGGCCAATTGCCCAGGATAAGGAACGTCGGCGCGGCGATAAAGCAGGCGGGTATGCCCAGCATGTGCAGCCAGAAGCTGGTGGTGTTTTTATGTCGGCTAAGCCAATTTTCGATTGGTTTTATCATGTTTCTCCTGACAACTAAAAAATGTCCAAAGCCCAAATACCCAAGGCCCATTGAATAACCAATACCCAAGACCCAGTCAACCAATCAACCTGTCAGCTATCCCAACAGGACTTTCACGCCCCAGACAGCTTCGATTATTGAGTTCAGTGCCATGCCCAGAAAGAAGTCCAGTCCGAGGATAGCCATGCAACTGGCGACGAAACTCTCTGTGCACGCTCTGCCCACCCCCGCTGCGCCCGGTTTGCAGTGGAAGCCTTTGTAGCAACAGACAAGAGCCATTACCGCCCCGAAAAACGCGCATTTTACAGGCCCGTAGAAGATATCGTAGATGAATACCGAGTCTGCCGCGTTGGCCCAGAACATCGTTTGGCTAGCGCCGTAAAGGTGTACGCTGATGAGGTATCCTCCCAATATGCCCATAAAGCTCGCGTAGAGGGCCAGTATCGGAATCAGCAACACGCAGGCCAGGAACCGCGGCACGACCAGCACGGCGATGGGGTCTGTGCCGATTGCCCGCAGGGCGTCGATTTGCTCGGTTACGCGCATCGTGCCAAGCTCCGCCGTCAGACCGCCGCCGACGCGGCCAGCCAGCATTATCCCCGCCAACACCGGGCCCAGTTCTCGCAGGACCGACATATTCACGATAGTGCCCATCTGGTCGATCATGCCGATGGCTTTGAATTGCGAGACCGTTTGCACAGCCAGGACTGCTCCGACGAACGCGCCGGTAATCATCACGACGGGAATGCTCCGCGTGCCGACCTCGAAAAGCTGTACGAGCAGCGAGCGGTAATGTTGTTTGTGCATCGCCGCAGCTGGCACTTGGCTTAGGGTTCGCCCGCAGAAACGACAAAAGTCGCCAAAGTCGTTTATACAGGCGTATACCATCGCCCCGAGTTGTGCCGCCAAAACCATAGCTGTAACTTCTACCCCCTCGCGACGAAAAAATCAACCAGTCTGGTTTTTTGTTCGCATTGCCAGAGTTGCTAAAACGTCTGCCGCTATGGCCAGGCCTATGCCCAGGGCGTCGGCGAGGACGTCCCATGCCGAGGCGCCCCGGCCTGCCACGAGCGTCTGAGTCGCTTCGTCGAAAACGGCGTAGACCAACAGCACCCCCACTGCCAAAGCGATGCGCCTGGGTAACGACAGGCTTCGCGACCGCATCATCAGCAGGAACAGGCTCGCGAGTATCGCATAGCCGACGACGTGCAGCGTGTTGTTGCTGACGTCCATCGGTATGGACGGAACTCGCTCGGAGGGCAGGTGCGTGCCGATAAAGCACACCAGCCAGGCCAGGCTACACGAGGCTGTTAGAAATCTGCGAGCAGCGACGGAGCGTAAGTTCATGGGCCTGGCTCGCTATGTTTAGGCCCGGCTGTCTGGGGGGCAACAGGCGGCGAAGGCGTAACCGGCACGGGCGCCGGCACGGGCGCCGGCACGGGCACGGGCACCGGTGCTACGGGCTGAGGCTGGGGTTCGTCTGGGGCGACGAAGAGTTTGACGAATTCTTCGCCCAGCTTATGGTAATCGTCCGCGCCATGGCTTCGCGGCTCGTACTCAAAAATCGTCTTGCCATAGGAGGGCGACTCAGCCAACTTGATATTCCGCCGAATGACCGTGCTGAATATCCGGGCTTGGTCCCAGGGCTTGCCGCTGCCTCGGGCCGAGGCGAAAAACTCTCGCAGGTCGCTTACGACTTCCGCAGCCAGGCGAGTAACGGACTCGAACATGCACAGAACCACCCCGGCGACGCGAATGCGGGGATTAATCCGCTGCTGCACCAGCTCGACCGTTTCCAGGAGCTTGCCAAGGCCCTGCAAGGCCAGGAAGTGCGCCTGCAGCGGGATGACGACGTCGTCAGCCAGGGCCAGGGCGTTTAGCGTCAACATGCCCAGGCTCGGCGGGCAGTCGATCAGCACGAGGTCGTGTGGCAGAGGCTGGGCGGCGAAACTTTCGCCAAGGCGATTCGCCCGGTCAGCCTGGGCAGCCAGGTCGCCCTCCACCGCGGCGAGGTCAATCGTCGCCGGTATCAAGCTGAGGTGCGGCGTGAGCATCTGCGTAGCCTGGGGAACCGTGCACTCGCGAGTGAGCACGTCATAGGCACTTAGCGTGTGGTCGTCAGGCTCGATGCCGTAGTGCAGCGTAAGATGGCCTTGCGGGTCGAGGTCGACCAGACAGACGTTCACCCCAGCCGCGGCGACCGCTGCGCCAAGGTTAGCTACGGTGGTGGTCTTGCCCACGCCACCTTTCTGATTGATGACAGCTATTGTTCGCAAGGCTGCATTATATGCTTTGCCGCACCAGTGGCAAGAGCGCAAAAAAAAAGCGACAGACCTCCCGCATAGACGGGACGCCTGTCGCAAAAATCACTGAAGCGATAAAGAAGGACGCCGAGGCTCACATTCAGCTAGCCATCGACAATCCGCCAAGAGCTACCTTTTCTTCCTGACAACCTTCTTCTTCGCGACTTTTTTCTTAGCTACCTTTTTCTTGGCGACTTTCTTCTTAGCTACCTTTTTCTTAGCGACTTTTTTCTTCGCGACTTTTTTCTTCGCTACCTTTTTCTTGGCAACTTTCTTCTTCGCGACTTTTTTCTTGGCTACCTTTTTCCTGACAACCTTCTTCTTGGCGACTTTTTTCTTGGCTACCTTTTTCCTGACAACCTTCTTCTTGGCGACTTTCTTCTTGACTACCTTTTTCTTGGCAACTTTTTTCTTCGCTGCTTTCTTAGCCATTTCCAATTTCTCCTACGTTGTGATTCATTGGTTAACCCTACGGCAAACCTTATAAGTATGCGTCAGACTTCTGACGACAAAATCGTCCAGGTGGTGAAATTACAAAACGCATGCTGCAACATTTCAAAAAGCTTACGCCTACATTAAATTACGAGCTGCACCAGAGTGCAAGGAAAACCTGTGTTTTATTCAAATTCTTTTTCGACATAATACGTCGTGTAAATGAAGGTTTTTTGAAGTTTTTTTGCGATTCTTTTTCCAAACAAACACAGTCGCCGATTACTTTTTTCTAAACCAATAAATATATGCGAATATGTAAATATACACAATGCCGTTTTCACGCTTGTATTCCAGTGTTTTTTGGCTTATATCGATTTTGTTATTGCACAGATAAAACTGGCTTGGTTTTTTTTAGCAATCCACCCTGGTGGTGAACTTCGCACAAAAGGCTTTTGTTTTGTCGCCCTGATGTGTATCCTATGCGGTCAAATGTTTTTGCAATAAAATTTATCGTTACGAGTAAAACAGAAAAACCAATCGCATCGATAGCCAATTTCGGACGGCTGGCTGGCGAGCGATTCAGGACACGAATATGGCGTGGTTATCGAAATTAGTTTTGGTTTTGTCCCTTGCGGTGCTCAGCGGG
>QNCB01000201.1 GCA_003644335.1 Planctomycetota bacterium
CTTCGACACGGTGGGCCTGACCGTAACGCCAGGCGGGCAGATGTACGCTATCCATAACAACGCGGGCACATTTGAGCTATACCTTATAGACAGAGACGCCACGGGCGTAACGGCTATGACGCTGGTAGGCGCGATAGACGCGACCCTACCCCCAGCCATTCTGGCGGACATGACCGTCGGCGTTCCAGCCCTGGGGCCTTACACCGTGGCTGGGATATCCGCACTCGAGGCAGACTCTTCCGGCTCGCTCTATGCGGTCGCAGCGGTAGCCTTTGGCGGCACGGAAGGCACGCAGCAGACGCTTTTGAGAATATCCTCCGCCAACGGAGCTGGCACGGTGGTCGGCCTGCTGGACGAGGGCGTCCTGGCCGCGGGCGACAACACCAAAGCATTGGCTTTCAACGCCGGTGCGACTAACCCGATGCTTTACGCAGTGGTAAGCGTAGGCGGCGTTGACACCCTCTATTCGATAGACACAACCCCAGCCAATACCATGCAGGCTGCGACGTCTATCGGGGCGGTGGAGATAGCAGCGGCTGGGCTTGACATCGAGGCAGCTGATTTCATCCAGACCGATGTACTGGTAGCTATCGACGTCTCCGGCGGCCCGGGCACACATCGCATGGTACGCATCGACCTGACCAACCCGGACACCGCCACCGTGCAGGTTACCCTCCCGGGCACCGTGGATGACGACCTGCTGAACTACGCTATCGACTCGACGGGCTTGGCTTATTCGATATTCGACGACGGTGCAGCTAATAATGAGGTCTGGGTCAGCCCGGGCATGTTGCCGACGCTCGGTACGCTGGACACAACCACGGGCTTATTCACGCAGATCGGAGCCATCAGCAACGCCAAGGCTTCGGGGGCAGGAGCTATCACCAGCTCCAGCACGATAGCATTCTCGCCGGGCGAAGGTTCCATCGCGGGCCAGCAGGGCCTGTATGTGGTGGTCTCGGTAGACGACGAAGACGAGCTTAAGTTTTACGAGATAGACCCCACCGATGGGTCGACCCTCGCTGCGGACGGCGACAACCTGCGGGACAGCGATTCTACGACCGTGCCGGTTGTTATCACTTCGATGGATTTTGACTCGGACAGTAATCTTTTCGCTCAGGATCTCAGTAACGGTCGGCTGGTGGATATAAATCTGCGTCAGCTGGGCACGGGCGAGATTCTGGTCGGCGGGACTGTCGCTACCACCGTCGGGTCGCTCAGGCCTACTGTCGGCGCGATATCCTACGATTTCAGCACGGACCAGTTCCTCGCGGTGGATAACGCCACAGGCTCGGTTCTGCTGAGCGACGAGGATTATCGCAACAACGAGTCGGCTGTGCTGATGACGCTAAAGGGCACGGACAATAATGTCCTGCTCGACCAGCAGATGGGCAAGATTCTGGTTGGCGGCACGGTTACGGGCAAGGTCCACATCAATGGCTCGATCGACAAATTCTACACAGGTTGGCTGATCACCGGCGACACGGCGGGGCAGGCTGAGGCTGCCCCTACGATAACGAACAACTTCCTGGTCGATGGCGACATTCGCGACCTTATCGTCAAGGGTTCCATCGGCACGCTGGACGATTCCGGCCTGGACGAGCCTGTGTACATGAGCGGGTTTGACATGGAGGTCCTCGGCAGGGTTGGCCAGACCTGGACGATGAATTCGTTTATCGGCAAGATAAACGTCCAGAATCTTCAGGACATCGTCAACTTCAATTCCGGCATCTCGCAGAGCGAGATCGAATATCGCACGAACGATACGGACGAGAACGTAGCTGGGCGGATGTTCCAGGATTTCCACCTGTACGACGCCGAGGCCACCGGCGGGGCGATTGGAACTTTTCACAACGACACATTCGACAACGCCCAGTATGCCGGTACGATCCGCAATGCCGCAGCTGGGGCGGCTGACGAGGTGTATATCAGCGGTCAGCTGTCTTATTTTGACGACGAAAATCTGAACGATAACGTAGACTATTACGCCCTGTCGCTGTTGGCTGGCCAGACGGTAACCATTCGGCTAAACGCCAGTAATTCTTCCAACCTGATGCTGGGCGTGTTTGACCCCGACGGCAGGCTTATCGTTAATACCGACTCGATTGTCGACCCGGCCAGCACGCTGTATCAGCCTTTCCAGATTACCGCTGACAGACCTGGCGCCTATCGCCTGGCTGTGGCCTGGCGCGGCGATAACGACTTCACTGGCGATGGTACAGGCGGCACGGCCAGCTACGGAATCAGCGTTTCCGACGCTGGCGAGGTAGCTCTGGGCGCTGTCGTGGCTGCTCGCAACGTCGGCGAGAGGACGGGCAACAACATCTTCGGCTCCAGCGGCTATACCAACCAGTTCACCGTCGAACGAGGCGACCTTGGCGCGATCTTTGCTGGGGACAAGTTCTTCTCCGAGATAACGGTCGTCGGTGATTTTGACACCGATATCTATGTTGCCAACGGCAATGTGCGGTCTATCGAAGCTGGCGAGATAGGCAGACTGGTTGATGGCGAGTTTTCCGACGGCATTCGGGTACTGGTGCCAAATGGCGACGCGGGGCTGATTCGCGCGACAGATCCCGATGGCGTGTTGTACGCATCGAGAATTGAACTTGGCGGCGACATGCAAACCATCGACGGAGCTGGCCTGGTGTACGTCAATCTTTTGGCTGACGGCGGCCTGGGCGTACTGCGGGCGGCGAGCATGAGTACCGGCGTGGCTAGTATTCTTTCCGTCAATGTCGATGGCGTCGGCAATGACGGCATTATAGACCTTATCGACGTTACCGGGGATTTTGGTTCACTCGATGCTGGCGGGCCTGCGATTACAACAGGCCCGGGCGGCAATGTCCGGTACATCCGCGTTGGTGGCACAGCTTATCAGGATTCGTTCTTCGGCGGCGGGGCTGTGGACTTTACAGACCTCCAGCCAGGTCAGGGTATGGATATCGAGGACGACTCGGGTGGCGGGCTGCGCATCGCGCCGACGGCGAACTCTTATGACGCCAAGACTGGTCTGCCAGTCGATCCGGTTACGTTCGAGTCGGTCGACGCGCCGACCATAAGTTATCGTACCTACGGCATTCGTGGCAGCGGCGGGGTTGTGCTGATGGATGTTCGCTCCACAGGCGGGGTGAGTATCCGGGGCGACAGCAATGGGCTGGGCAACGCGGTTGAAGTTACGCGGATTCAAACCAGCGGAGCGGGCAGGGCGGTGGTGCAGACAGAAACCGGCTCGCTAACCCTGGCTGACTACACGGACGAAGCTTACCCGCTGGACCTGAAGGTGGACATCTCCGGGGCTGGGAATACCCCCGTGGACTTATTCGAGGTCATCGGCGGAAACTTCACCTCCATCGTCAACGACACTGGCGGAGAGATCGTCAATGTCATAGCTGACACCATCGGCACGCTCAAGAGTTATGGCAATATAGGTCTGGCCAGCCATAACACCGGCGCGGCGGTCAACCCGATAAACGTAATAGCTGGCGGGGAATCCCTGCCGTTCGTCCAGCAGCATGTGGGCATCGTCAGCGGCAATATCAACAAAATAGCTGCCCGGGGTGCTGTCGGCAATGTGATGGTTACAGGCAGCATCGACAAGATCGTCGCCAACTATCTGGACGCTGTTGACCATACCGATGGCCAATATGACGGCATAGCTGGGCCTATCGTCGCTCTGATGAACGAGGGCGTCGGCGGGAATATAAACAATGTGGACATCGGCGAGGGCATTGCAGAGAGCGGCATGGGCGATGTGAGCTATGGCGGACTCTACGCCGAGGGCGTTATCGGTGATGTAAGCAACGACGGACTTGGCTCGGACGTCAACGGCACGATTGTCGGCGAGCTTGGTGTCGAGAATGTATCGCTGCACAACGGCTCGATCATAAACGCCTTTGTGGGTACGGATGATA
>QNCB01000202.1 GCA_003644335.1 Planctomycetota bacterium
AATGTTGAGCTGCCTAGCCTTTTCCCGCACCGCTGGAATGTCGCCGATATCCACGCCGGCGTGTTCCTTTAACAGGTCGGCATACTTCGCCCGCCGCCAGGGCGCCGCGTAATTTATAAGCCCCTCGCCATATGGCAGCACCAGCCCGCCGGCCTGGCAAGCGTCCGCCGCCTGGAACAACGGAGTCTGGGGAGCCTCTGCCTTGGCCCGCTCATACTCAGCCAAGGCTGCGTCGTGGTCAGCCTGTTTTTCCTCGTCGCTCTTCGGGCTGCGTTTGTTTCGCAGCTGTCGGTCGGCGTCGGTTTTTATCTGCTCTATCTCCGCCAGCCGGGCCTGCCGCTGGGCCAATAAAGCTGGGACGCAAATTTCCTTCGCTGCGACGGTGAAAAGTTGCTCCGCGATTTCCATCATGACATTGTAGTCAGCGTATGCCTCGTACAGTTCCATCATGGTAAATTCCGGGTTGTGTCTCGTGCTCAGGCCCTCGTTGCGGAAGTTGCGATTTATCTCAAAAACTCGCTCCATGCCACCAACGAGTAGCCGCTTGAGATACAGCTCTGGGCTGATCCGCAGGAACATGTCGCAGTCGAGCGAGTTGTGGTGCGTAGTGAAAGGCCTCGCCGCAGCCCCACCGTAGATAGCCTGCATCATCGGCGTTTCAACCTCGCGGTATCGGCGGTCTTTCAGCTCCCGCCGGATGATTTCGACGATATCGATTCGCTTGCGAAAGTTGGCCATGGAATCGGGGTTGGTCATCAGGTCGAGGTATCGTTGGCGGTATCTCATCTCGACATCGTGCAAGCCATGGAATTTTTCGGGCATTGGCAGGAGACTTTTGCAGAGCATTTTCAGCTCGTCCGCCCAGATAGTTATCTCGCCGGTTCGCGTGCGTTGGACTACGCCCTCGACGCCGACGATATCGCCCAGGTCCAACAGCTTAGCCAAGGCCCACTGCTCGCCCAGGGCGTCTTTTCGCAGGGCTATCTGCATCTGCCCGCTGCTGTCGCGGAGGTGGGCGAACATCATCTTGCCCATGTCTCGCAGCAGTACCACGCGACCAGCCATCCTGGCCCGGGCGGTAGACTCCTGGCCTTCCGGCGGATCCTCGTACCTCGCGAGTATAGACTCCGCCGGCTCGAGGCCATCCTGCCGCCAGCCATACGGGTCGATGCCCAGCTGACGAATCTGCTCCAACTTCTTCTGCCTGTCCTGCTGTACCTTTTCCAACATTTTTTGAATAACCTTCTCGCCGTTTTTCTGATATCCTTACCCGTCTCGACACTGGTCGAGAAATCAAGCCAGGCATCATCGGCCAGATCGACAAAAAAGTCAAGAAATCCGTGAACCACTATTGTCAACGTGCCTATCAAGAGTCCACAGATTTCACAGATTTCACAGATAAAAAAACAAATTTAGTGAACCTTCGGTTTCATGGATTTTTTTGATTAAATCAAAAATCAGTGTAATCTTCTTTGTAAATCCGTGTAATCCGTGGACTCCGACTTATACTTACCCAAGGGAGCCTATTTTGAAAATAGCGACATGGAACATTAACTCGGTTCGGTCTCGGCTGGATAGGCTCATTGCCTGGCTGGGCGAGCATAAGCCCGATGTGCTCTGCCTGCAGGAACTCAAGTGTCAGGAACATCAGTTTCCCTTCGAGGACATCGCCCGGGCGGGCTATCACGCTGTAATGATTGGCCAAAAGAGCTACAACGGCGTTGCGATTCTCTCCCGCGCCGAGCCTGGCGATATAAAACCCGCCACTGACCTCGCTGCCCCGCTGGACAGCGACGACCAGGCTAGACTCATCTCTGCGAGTGTCGATGGCGTGCGGATTATCTGCGTTTATGTGCCCAACGGCTCGGACATGACCTCCGATGGCTACTCCTACAAACTAGCCTGGCTGGACGCGCTGGGCGATATGCTGCGACAGGAATACTCGCCCGAGGAGTCATTGGTTATCTGCGGGGATACGAACATTATCGCGCGCGACTGCGACGCGGCCAACCCACAGCCATGGCGAGCCACCGGCATGGGCTGCCAGGCGGTGCGGAACAAATTCGATGAACTTTGCCGATGGGGCCTGGTGGATGTGTTTGGTCAGAAGCATCCCGAAGGAGGCCTGTTCAGCTGGTGGGATTATCGACAACTCGGCTTTGCGAAAAACAGAGGCCTGCGGATCGACCATATCCTGACGACGCGAACCCTGGCGAAAAAATGTACCGACGCATATATCGACCGTGACCAACGCAAAGGCCACAAGCCCTCCGACCACGCGCCAGTTATAGCGATTTTCGAGTAGCCAAACTATTTCACCATGAAGTACACGAAGAGCATGAAGTTCTTTTTTTTGTCATTCTTGCCTATCATCAAGAGTCCACGGATTTCATGGATTAAAAGCGGATTTAGTGAACCTTCGGTTTCACGGATTTTCTTTTTGATTTAAAAAAATCCGTGTAATCCGTGGACCCCTGTTGCCTATTCCCTATTTTTCGCCTTCTTTCGCGGGTGGGTGGATTATTTTCAGATCTAGTTCTTGTAGCTGGGTTTCGTCCACGTTGGCTGGGGCGCCGGTCAGGGGGCAGGTGCCTCGCTGGGTTTTCGGGAAGGCTATCACGTCGCGGATGCTCGACGCGCCGATCATGCTCATCACCACGCGGTCCAGGCCCAGGGCTATCCCGCCGTGTGGCGGAGCGCCGAACCGCAAGGCTTCGAGCAGGAATCCGAACTTCTCCCGGGCCTCGGCCTCGCCGACGCCCAGCAAGGCGAAAACCTTCTGCTGGAGGTCAGACTGGTGAATACGAATACTGCCGCCACCCATCTCCGTGCCGTTGCAGATAATGTCATAAGCCCGGGACTTTATTTTGTCCGGCTCGTCCTGCTTGGTTTCCCAGTCCTCCGGGCTGGGAGCGGTGAACGGATGATGCAGGGCGTCGTATCGTTTCTCGTCCTCGTTCCACTCCACCAGCGGGAAGTCCACCACCCATAGCCATTTGAAATCGCCCTCGCGGAGCATGTCCCGCTCCCGGGCCATCTTGCTCCGCAGCTCGCCCAGCACTCGGCGGACGACCTTAACGGTGTCAGCTCCGAAGCACAGCAGGTCGCCAGGCTTGGCGTCGGTCCGCTCAATGAGCTGCCCTGCGATGGGCGTCAGGAACTTGGCGATGCCGGTTTCAAGCTTGCCGCCATCGGCCACCTTGGCAACAGCCAGGCCTTTGGCGCCAAATTCTTTTGACCAGTTAGCCAGGCCATCGGTTTCCTTGCGGGTCATCTCCGCACCGCCCGGCACGACGATACAGTTGACCGCTCCGCCAGCTTCGATCGCGCCGCGGAATACCGCAAACTCGCTCTGGGCTACGATGTCGCTGATGTCGATAAGCTCCATGCCGAACCGCAGGTCAGGCCTGTCCGTGCCGAACCGTCGCATAGCTTCGTCATAGGGCATGACGTCGACGCGCTCGGGAAAGGGCTTTTCGCAGACATGGCAGACCTTGCGGAGAATTTGATTCGTAACATGCATCACGTCAGCTTCGGTGCAGAAACTCATTTCGATATCAAGCTGCGTAAACTCGGGCTGGCGGTCAGCCCGGAGGTCTTCGTCGCGGAAACAGCGGACGACCTGGTAGTATCTGTCAAGTCCGCCGACCATGAGGATTTGCTTGAACAGCTGCGGACTCTGCGGCAGGGCGTAGAAAGCCGTGGCCTGCATGCGGGCCGGGACGAGAAAGTCCCGCGCGCCTTCGGGCGTGCTCTTGGTGAGGAAGGGCGTCTCGATTTCCAAAAATCCCTGCTCGTCGAGCGTGTTCCGCATAGCTTGGGTTATTTCGTGTCGCAGGCGAAGTGCCCGCGTCATTTCGCTCCGCCGCAGGTCGATGTAGCGATATTTCAGCCGCAGTTCCTCGCT
>QNCB01000203.1 GCA_003644335.1 Planctomycetota bacterium
CCAAACGTTGGATTTTACAGGCCTTGGGTGGTGTGGATAAGAAAACCGAATCTTTGTGATTGACCGCGATTATTCATGGGGATACATTCAGCTCATCGGTCGCCCAGGTGGCTGATGAGCCAAACGTGGTGCTTGCGGATATTTCAACCGCGCTTTACGCCACGCGGGTTTTATTGGGACGCTCTCGGGACGAGCCCGGAGCAATATGCTGGACGAAGGAATTTTTCTGATGGGAACTACAACAGAATTATTGCGCGCAGAGAGCGGGGTTTTACTGCGTGATATGCTCTCCTCGCTGCAGGAAAGCATAGGCCCGCAGAAGTTCAACGCGTGGTTCAAGCACGGCACCTCCGTCAGTATCGACGGCGGGCAGGTCAAGGTGGCTGTGCCGAACCCCTTCACCGCCAACTGGATCGAACAACACTACCAAAGCGACCTGGCTGCCTCTGCCAGCCTGTGCGCGAAAAAACCCATGCAAGTCGTCGTCTCGATAGACCCTAGCCTCAGCGGCCAATGCTCCCAGCGCAAGCTGGATATACAGGCTGATATCGTCTCGCGAGCCACGCAAGGTCGGGCCAGGCACCGCGCGCCGATAAAAAGCCCAACGCTACGACACACGCTCGATGAGTTTGTTGTGGGCGAGTGCAACGAGTTGGCATACCAGGCTGCAAAGTCAGCTGTGAGCGGAGCTGGACACTTCTCCCAGATGTTCGTCCACGGGCCCTGTGGCGTGGGTAAGACCCACCTTCTCCAGGGCATCTGCAACACCCTGTCCAGACGCGACGGCAAGGATGGCCAGCCCCTGCGATGGCGATACGTTACCGGCGAGCAGTTCACCAACGAATTTATCGTGGCGGTGCGGAACAGGAAGGGTAATGAGTTTCGCAGCCGATACCGAGGCCTGGACCTCCTAGCCATCGACGACGTGCATTTCCTCGCAGCCAAGCGAGCGACGCAAAGCGAATTTCTCCACACGTTCAACGCCATCGAAGCTGCGGGCAAGCAGATTATCCTTGCCTCCGACACCCACCCCCGTCTGGTCGGCGAACTCAACGAGCAGCTCGTCAGCCGATTTGTCTCCGGGCTGGTCGTGAAAATAGAAGCTCCGGACAAACAGACCCGCATGGCAATACTCAAACGCAAAGCCAGGCAACTCAAACTCAAACTCAACACCGATGTACTGGAATATATCGCTCTGCACATTCGCGCTTCGGTGCGAGAACTGGAGGGCACGCTGGTCAAGCTCTCTGCCCTGGCTGCCTTGGAAAACGGCAAGGTTACGCTGGAGATAACCCGCGAAGCCCTGGCTGACCACCTGGCCCAGACCGACAGCGCGGTAACTCTGGGCGACATCGAAGCGGTCGTAGCCACGTTTTTCGGCATTACCCCCGCGGACATTCATTCGTCCAGACGAACCCGCACAATCTCCGTCGCCCGCATGATAGCGATGCACCTGGGCAGACGACATACGCGGATGAGCTTTCCGGAAATCGGACGGTTCATGGGAAAGAACCACAGCTCGGTAGTCCTGGCGGTGCAAAGGCTGGAAAAAGTCCTCGCCAACAAGGCTGAGCTAAACTGGAACACGCCAGTAGGCACAAAATCCATGCCCGCGGCAGATATCCTGAAACTGCTGGACGAACAAATAGGGTAAAAAGTTATCAGTTATCAGTAAAAGCCGTGTGCCGTGGCTGCGGTCTGCAACCACATTATCGCTTACCATGAAGAACATGAAGGACTTGAAGATTTGTAACCGTTCACACTATTTTCACTGACGACTGATAACTTCATGTCCTTCATGGCGCAACCCGCTTTTGATGCCAGGGGCGAAATTCGGAATATCTCAATGGACGAACCCAGGCCAAACCAACTGAACGACGTTGTGACCGACCATCGCAGACAGTGGCGAGACTGTCGCTATGTGTACCCGGTGGTGTCTCGGCGGGCGCGCGGGGTAAGCATCGGCGTAAACCTGAACCTGGACAAACGCTGCACCTTCAACTGTCTGTACTGTCAAATCAACCGCCGAGTCCACCGCGAGCCTATGGAAGTTGTCATCCCCATTCTAGGCGAGGAACTCGACCAGGCCCTGAGCCAGGCCAGCTCGGGCGGACTTTGGCAGGAAGAGCGGTTTAGCCAAACCCCCGCGAAACTTCGGCGGATAAACGACATCGCATTCAGCGGCGACGGCGAGCCGACCAGCCTGGCGAACTTCGACCAGGCCGTCCAGGCCGCAGCAGACGCTCTGAGGCGGTACCGCCAAGTCGGGCGCCAAACGTGGTTGCAAAAACCGCGACCACGGCACCCGACAACAACTCCAGCTGAGCCTATAAAACTAATAGTTATCACCAACGCTTCGCATCTTCGCTCGCCGCAGTTTCGCCGGGCCTTGCCTATTCTCGATGCGAACAATGGCGAGATATGGGCCAAGCTCGACGCCGGCAGCGAGGAATTTTTCGCCAAGGTCAATCGCCCAGCTGGCGGGGTAACCCTGCAGGAAATTATGGAAAATATTCTCTCTGTCGCCCAGCTAAGTCCGGTGGTTATTCAGACGCTCTGGTTCGGCATCGACGGAGCAAGCCCGGATGCCCGCGAGATATCCGCCTACTGCGACAGGCTCCGTTGGCTGGGAGAACAAGGCGGGCAAATCAAGCTGGTTCAGCTGCACACCATCGCCAGGCCCCCCGCCTCAGCCAGGGCTTCAACCCTGCCGGATGACGAGCTAAACGCCATTGCCGAAATCGTCCGGGAAAATATCACGCCCACGCCAGTCGAAGTTTACCCAGGCCGAAACGTCGCCCCGCAGAAATTGTAATACAACTTGTTGCATGGCAAAAAACTGGATTCCCGCCTGCGCGGGAATGACACTGAAAAAACCAGTCAACCAGTCAACCGGTTTCGTAGTTTGCCAGTAGCGCTTTTGCTCGGAGGACTTCTGCTACGGACCAGGCTTGGGCGTAGCAGCCTCTTGGGGTGTGGGGCTTGTCGCCGTCGAAAATTTCGCTTATGTATCCAAGCCCCGCCTGGTCGAGATGCTCGTCAAACGCGCCGAGCCAATGCGTTACCTGCTCGACATTCTCCGCCCGCCTGGCGGGGTCAGCTACCTTTAGATACGCTTCGACGAAAGGCCCGATCAGCCAAGCCCAAACGGTTCCCTGATGATACGCCCGCTCGCGAGCTTCCCATCCAGGCCCATATTGGCCGGCGTATCTGGGGTCCAGCGGGGCCAGGCTTCGCAGGCCCATCGGCGTTAGCAGCACCTCCTGGACGATATCGACGACGGACTTCTGCTGCTGAGCGGACAGCGGGCTGTAAGGCAGCGAGACGGCCAATATCTGGTTAGGCCGCAGCGACGCGTCCCACCCGGCGTCGTTTACGCAATCGTTAAGCCAACCGAAAGGCTCGTTCCAAAAGGCCAGGGTAAAGGCCCGGGCTATCTGCTGGGCCTGGTCGGCGTATCGATGTGCCTTGGCTGGGTCGGCTGCCTCGCACCGCTGGGCCAGGATGCGATGTGCACTGTGCCACAGGGCGTTGACTTCCACAGCCTTGCCGTACCTGCCGGTGATGACCTCGTCGCCACACTTGGCGTCCATCCAGGTAAGTTGCGTCTGATACGACCCGCCAGCGAGCAGCCCGTCGGCGTCAGCGGCAATGCCGAACCGCGTGCCAGCCCGGTAGTTGGCGAGGATGGTTTCGCAAGCGGGCAGCAGCACGCCAGGCCAAAAGTTCTTAGCCCGCTTGTCGCTCGGCGGTGCGTTCCGCTCGATGGCTTGCAGGTATCGCTCAGCTGCGATGATAAACCACAGCGACGCGTCGATACTATTATAATGAGCCTCGCCACCATAGTCGTCAAACCGGTTCGGTATCATGCCCAGGCTGATATTCTCGGCATAGGTGCTAAAGACC
>QNCB01000204.1 GCA_003644335.1 Planctomycetota bacterium
ACACCATTGACAATACAATGGGGCCTCGCAAATAAGTGCTGGGGAATCCATTCTTTTTCTCTCTCAAAAAATTATTTTCGCGTCTTTCGGTAGTTTTTGTTTCTGTTTTTACTGATTACTGAAAACTGACAACTGATTACTTCTTTGCCAATTCTTGTTTAGCTTTTTTCGCCCAGTCGCCGTAGTTTGGCTTGTCGTATTGTACTATGATTTCTCGCAGGGCCAGGTTTGCTGCTTCTGGCTGGTTTAATTCTCGATTGACCGCAGCTGCGTAATACAAAGCTTCCGGAGCCTGGCCGCTGCGGGGGAACTCCGAGAAAACCCACATCAAATTCACGCCCGCAGCCAACAGAACACCTCGGCCTGCCTTACCCTTGCTTTTGCGATAGCTTTGCAATTGCGACTTGCCCAGCAGTAGCAGAGCGGCGGGGAGTTCCTTGGCGGGGTACTCGTCGATATGACTTTTTATCCTGGCTGCGACGACGTCGACCTTGCCAGCTTCGAACAATCCCGCCAGCGTCGCCAGGTCGCCCGTGCCACTTTCAGCCACAGGCTTGTCGGCGGGGGCGTCGCTGGGCTGGTCGGCTGCGGGTTTTTGTTCGGGAGCCTTGCCTTGTAACATCTCCGCTGCCTTGGCGGGGTCGGTAGCCAGGGTGTCGAGAATATCAGCTGTTCGGGCAGCGGCTTGACTTTGCCCGAGGGCTTTTTGTTGAAGGGCTAGCTGCAATTTCAGCACAGCCTGGAGATAGGCTTTGTTTTTGGCAGGGGCCTGGGCGAGTTTTTTCGCCCTGGCTTGGAGCAGCTTGAGCGCCCGGAGATTTTGACTCTTCCGCCTGGAGAATTTTTTGGGCCAGATCGCCAGGGCTTGCGGGCTGGCTTGGTTTTGCTCGACGATCTTCAGCCAATGTTTCGTAGCCAGGCTTATCTGACCCGCACGGGCAAGGGCCTGGTATCGGCGGATGGCGATAAGCTCGCCCAGCCAGGGTTTTTTGCTTTCGCTCTTGCTGGCTTGGGCCTGGGCGGCGGTGTAAAGGGCGACGACCTGCTTCAGGCTGTGCTTCTCCTTGCCCAGCAGCTCCTCAGCCTGGGTGAAGGGCGCGTTGGAATCTATCGCGACGAACTTTACCTCCGCGATTTTCTTCTGCACGACGTTGCGATTAGCCAACTTGATAGAGACGGTGAAATCCTTATAACCCGTAACCTCGCCGCTGTACGGCAAGCCCTTGGTCGTCGTAATCTTGTCCGCCCAGCCCGGCGTCGCCAGGGCCAAACAGAAAAAAACAGCCAACGAAAATGTAATTGTTTTAATCATGTTTAAGTATTCAGGAGTCAGGAGTCAGGATTCAGGAGTCAGGATTTATTCGTCGAAACTGACGAACTTGAATCGTCCGCCATTTTGTTTTGCTATGGTCGTCAGAACGTTTACCGTACTTTGCGTTTTTACGCTGAATAGGAAGGTGTTTATCAGAACCTTCTTATTCCGATTCATTTGGTTTATTGCGCGGACGACTTTTGTGTTGTCGAAGAAGTCGCCGTCGGTCAGCAGGTATATCAGTTTGCCGGGTTTTTTCGCCCCCGCCAAAACTCCAAAGGCCCGTTTCAGCGCGGGGATGGGGTTGGTGGGCGAGCCTTCAGGGACTATGCCTCTCATGAACCTCGCGGCGGCGCGTTTGTTTTTGAGAGTCGCAGCTACCAGACGGGGGGGGTGGTTTTCCTGCGGATCTTTGCCCGTAGAAAACAGGATAATATGGAAAGCCTGTTTGGATTTGAGCCTGCCGACGGAGCGGAGAATTTCCTGGCGGACCAGGTCGAATGTGTCGCTCATCGAGCCGGAGCGGTCGATGACGTATACTACGTTGTGCGCGTTGCCGCCTGAACCGTAGAATGAGCTTCTGGTGCCGGTGTTGGCTCGCAGGCCCATGTCGTCTGTCGCGGCGGCGCTTGCTCCTCCGAATACTTTCAAAGCTGTTTTCGTCTTGCCCGTGTCGACGGAGATTTTGGTTTTGCGGGTGAATTTTTTGCGTTTCTGGCGGGTTTGCGATTTGCTTTTGGTTTGCGATTGTCGGGGATTTACCATGCCGCCTGGGTTGTCGCTCATCACGGCGTCGGGGATGATTATTTCCTCCGAGTCAGGCTGTTTGACCACCATGAAGACGAGGAAGAACATTACCAGGAACAGGCCCAGGTGGAACAACATGCTGATAACCCAGGGCATGGCGTTGGCGAGGATAAGCATGGCTTTGTCGCTGCTGAGTTCATCGTGGCCATCGTGGCCCACTCCGGCTGACTGGCCTGGCTCGGTTGGCGGAGCCTGTGGCCTGGCTGGCTGTTCGGGCGCAGCTGGGGCTTGTGGTCTGGCGTCTTGGTTGACATCTTCGTTTTCGGGCATCAACAACTCTCCCTGTCCAGCCTGGTACGGCTAGCGACACTACTCCCGCCATACCGACGGTGGCCATTGCACCTGGGCCTGGAGGTCGGCTGAGTAAACTCACTGTCGTCCATACAATTAGACCAACAACTCGGGCCAAAGTCCAGGCAAACCTGCCATGAGCGACATTTTTTTCTCTTCCAAGCCATTGCCTATTTGCCTATTGCCTATTCCCTACTTGCCTGGTAAAAAGAACTGGCAAAAATGTCGTGGTTGTTTTATAAATCCCTGACGCATTAGCTATTCGCGAGGGTGGCGGAATTGGCAGACGCGCCAGGTTTAGGTCCTGGTGCCTAACGGCGTGCAGGTTCGAGTCCTGTCCCTCGCAGTTTACCGCAGGCTTGGCAGGGCCTGGGGATTTGTGTGTTTTTTACCATGAAGGACATGAAGAACCTGAAGTTTCTTTAGAAATAAAAATCACCGCAACCACGACACCCATCGCATCCTCGCAGTTTTTGTTTTTACTGACTACTGACTACTTTTTTACGTTGCCGGAGTGGCGGAATTGGCAGACGCTGGGGACTTAAAATCCCTTTTCCTTCGGGAAGTGCGGGTTCGAGTCCCGCCTCCGGCAGTGTGGCCCAGCTGATGAATAACCAATGACCTTATCCGCCGGGTGCCGTGGTTGCGGTGTTTGCAACCACGCTTGATGCGACGGAATACACTTGATGAATAACCAACGACCTTATCCGCCCCCAGCCTTGGTTCCCGGGCCTGGCCTGGAGCCTGACAGGGAATTTTTCACGCTGGGGGGCTCGACAGATTACACGACGAGCGTTTACGTGCATCGTCCTGGGCCTGGCCTGGGCGAGGGCGAGGGCGATGGCGATGGCGAAAAGTTGCCCGTGCTGTACGTTCATGGCATACAGTCCCATCCGGGCTGGTTTTTCGGCTCAGCTCAGGCCTTGGCCAGGGCGGGTCATGTTGTGTATCAGGTTACTCGGCGGGGCAGTGGCGACAACACCCGCCAGCCCGGCCACGCCCATAACAAGGCCCAGCTCTACCGCGACCTCATAACTTGTATCGCGCAGATTTGTCAGCGGGAGGGGACAGCCAGGCTGCATCTGGTGGGGGTGAGTTGGGGGGGCAAGTTGGCCCTGGCCTGCCTGGCTCGCAACCCGGGCGTCCAGGCGAAGGTCGCTTCGCTTATGCTGGTCGCGCCGGGTATTTCGTCGTTGGTGGATTTGTCGCTCGGCAGGAAGTTAGCTCTGGTTTCGTGCCTGGCCTTGCCTGTGGTGAACAGGCTGACCGGGCTGGTGCGGTTCGAGATTCCGCTGGGCAGGCCTGAGCTTTTCACGGGCAACCCTGCTATGCAAGAATATCTGCGGAGCGACGCCTTTAGCCTGCGACGCGCGACAGCCCGGTTCCTCTACGTCAGCCGACGGATGGACTTCGACCTGAAATTCGCCCGCCGGGGTGCAGTCGCATGTCCAACGACGCTGATCCTGGCCAGCGATGACAGGATAATCGACAAC
>QNCB01000205.1 GCA_003644335.1 Planctomycetota bacterium
TGAAAATCTGGACGCTGCGACGCTCGAAAAAGTTCGACGCGTAATTGGCGAAGCCGGGCGGTCGGTGCTGGATGTAAAACAGCCTAAGGAAAAATTGGAGAATCTGTTTTTGCGAATCGTCGAGGAGGCAAGCCAACAAAAACTAACCAGTGGCGGAGCTGTAGCAGGCGGGAAAATGGCAGAGTTCCTCACCGCCCAAGGCCAGGGCGAAGCACTTATTGAGTCGCTCGTTCAGCAGGCCCAGGACACCAAAGACAAGCCCCAGGCTGCTGCCCCCGCTCCGGTACAGCAGGCCGATGCAGATATTCTAGGCGACTTGATTGCTGAGGATAAACCTGAAGACGAAACCCAGCCTGGGCAAATAAAAACAACCCCAGCTGATAAACCAACCGAACACCCGCAAAAAGCCGACCGCAGTATTATTGACGATCTGACTGGTTAGTTGATTGGTTAACTGGTTGATTGGTTAACTGGTTGATTGGTTAATTGGTTAACTGGTTGATTGGTTGGATGTTTAGCTCCGTAGGAGCGATATCTTTGTAGTAGTAACGCGATTGCGTAATGTTTAGCTCCGTAGGAGCGGCATCTTTGTGTTGGCTTTTGAACCGTTTAAGATGTCGCTCCTACGGAGCTTGGTTCGTGGCGGTCTTTTTTTTTACAAAGATGCCGCTCCTACGGAGCTAAAAAAAATCGGGTTGGGTAGCCATGGGGCTGCCAAGTTACGCATGGGCAAGATGCCCACGCTACCCGGTCCTATCTATTGATTATAGCATGGCTGTGATTTTGTTTAGTATTTTGAATTTAGTATTTTGGATTTGTTTAGTATTTCGATATTCGATTTTCGAATTTCGGATTTGTTTCAACTTTGCAGTATTAGTGGGAGGCATGGCATGAGTAGTATATGGGCGGTAGTCAGGCATACTTTTGCCCAATGTCTCCGCATGAAAATCGCGGCGGTGTTTCTCGTATTGCTTGCCTTGTCTCTGGGAGCGATGCCCTGGATGCTCGCTGGCGACGGCACGCTGGCCGGGAGCGTTCGGACGTGTCTGAGTTATAGCGTGCGGATAACCGGCGGGCTGTTGTCGGTGGTAACTGTGCTGGTTACCGTTGGCGTAATTTGCAGCGACATGCGGGAGAAGCACATTTTCCTGCTGGCAGCTAAGCCTTTGGCTCGCTGGCAGTATTTGCTGGGCCGATGGCTTGGCGTGGTGGTTTTCGACGCGGTATTGTTGGCCATAGCGTCGGGTGCGATCTTTTTCATGGTGCAGCATCTTCGCGCAGGGGAGGCCAACAGCGCGACAGACCGCCGGGCTGTGGAGACGGAGATTTTCACCGCTCGCAGCGAAGTTACGCCAGAGATGCCCGACATCGAAACAGCTGTCGCCAAGCGACTAGCCCAGCTGAAGAAGCAGAAACTTTACGACAGTGTCATTCGCGATTTCCAGGCCCAGGGCAACCTCTCCCCCAGCCAGGCTCGGGACAAATTGATGAAGCAGCTTCGCTCCGAAGCCTTGAGCAGAACGGAGGTAGCTGGCCCCAACGGTTGGCTGGAGTGGAAGTTCACGAACATAGCCATCGCAGGCCAAAGTCGCTCTGGGCGCGGGCGAGTCAAGCAGTTGGACAAGGCTAGGGGAGTTTATCGCATCGAGGTTCCGACCTGGCTGGTTGGTCAGTTGTTCCATCGCGGGCCTGTCCGGTTAAACGGCGCGGCCGGTCGCGTGGTGAGCATCGCCCCTGGGCGGTTCGATGTAGGTTTCGACCAGGCCCAGCAAGGCAGCGCGACGGTGAAAGACCTCGCCAAGGGTCAGGACGTGGCGATTCTGGTCGAGCCTAGTTTTCAGTTTCGCTACAAGGTTTCGCCCATCGGCAATCTTTCCGCAGGCAGGGGGTCGTTGTATCGTTGGCTTTTGTTCCGCCGGGCTGACGGAGCGGTCGTGGTCAGCTTGGCTTCGGACACACCGGTGAAAACCGCAACTTCCGTCACAGTCCCAGCTATCGCTTCGCTGCGGAAGGGCGACATTTCCGTTGCCTACGGAAACATCCCCGCCAAGGCAACCGGGCCAAGGGCAGTAGCTGGGCCTGCCAACCCGCCGGTGCAAATTTCCCACAAAGACGTCTCGATCCTCTATCGTGTCGGCGGGTTCAACGCGAACTTCGTCCGGGCGATGCTGCTGATATTTTGTCAGCTGATTTTCCTCGCAGCTCTGGGCGTATTCTTCAGCTGTTTCCTGTCGTTCCCCGTCGCCTCGCTCGCGTGCATGGTGCTGCTGATATGCGGTTGGCTTATGAATTGGCTGGCAGACGCGGTTCGCTGGGCGTCGCGAGATGGCGGGTTTGATATTGTTGGAGTTGCGGGAGCGGTTGTGATGAAACTCACAGCCGCGGTCATGCCGAACCTATCAGAGATGGCACCGGCGGAGAAACTCGTCGAAGGAATCTTCATATCCTGGCCTGCCGTCGGCGAAGTTGCGATAATGAGCGTAGCACTACGAGCAACATTTTTCCTGGCCATTGCCTGCGTAATCTTCCACAAACGAGAACTGGCGAAAGTACAGGTTTAGGGAATAGGCGATAGGGAAAACAGCAAATTCCGAAATCCGAATAACGAATCAATGACGAAAAACGAAAAAATGACCAAGGCCAAAACACCCAGGGCCCATTGAATGACAAAAAAAGAAAAAACACGGGCAAGATACCCATGCCACGCATGGACGAGACGTCCAAGCTACGGAAAAGCGCTGCCTTCCCTGTACCATTTGTTTTTCGCTATTTTGTTTTTTATTGATAACTTTCCAAAAAAAAATCCGTGAAACCGAAGGTTCACTAAATCTGTTTTTAATCCGTGTAATCCGTGGATATGGACTTTTGATAATAAGCGAGTATATAGATGGCCGGTAGTTCCATAACAATTCAGACGGTTTTTCTTCTTTTGGCGGTTGGCTTGGCTTTCTTGGCGGGTCAGCTTCATGGGCCTATCGCTCAGCAGAGTACTGACGCGGAGCTTATCACACAGGCTTCAGCTGGCGTGTTAGAGCGAAGTCCCGAGCTTGGCCTGCTCATGGCCATCCCCGGTGGGCTTCGCGTTTTGGGCGTGAATATGCTCTGGATTCGCTCGCAGGATCTGCACCAGGCGGGGCGTCATTATGACGCGTTGCAGATGGCGGAGTTGATATGCAAACTCCAGCCTTACTATCCGGGCGTGTGGGCATTTCAGGCGTGGAACATGGCTTGGAACATTTCCGTCACCTGCCAAACACCCCAGCAGCGCTGGCGATGGGTATACAACGGCGTCAAGCTCCTGCGAGACCAAGCCATCGTCTACAACCCCCGCAGCATGGTGCTCTACAAGGAGCTGTCGTGGATATTTTTCTCGAAGATGGGCGGCATGCTGGACGACCAGCACCTCTCTTATAAGGAACGCTGGGCGGGGATGATGCAAGCTCTGCTGGGCGCCCCGCCGGTGGACAACAGCCTGTCGCTGACCCTGGCCCAGGAGACGAACCAATCTATCGAGGCGTTTCGAACTATAGCTGAGGCTCCGCTGGACAAATCGCTCCAACGGCAAGGCAGAGATACCATCCAACCCGACCAGTTAGCCCAGCTGATGCGCGACCCTGCCCTGGCGAGCTATGCCAAAGCACTGGCTGAGCTTGGCGTCAATATCGATGAGTCTTTGCTGCGGGCGTATAATAATTTCAGTACAGACTACGCAGCCAGTTGCGTGCGGGTCGCGCCACCTCGGCTGAACGGGCTGGGACAAAAGAAAATCTCGCAGCTAATAAACGACCCCGCCCAGGCTCAGGCGCGGGCGAAAATGCTCGCCTTCGTGCGGGCGCAGATTCTCTGGAACACCTACCGCATGGACCCGTCGTTTATGCTCGCGCTGATGGAGAAGTACAA
>QNCB01000206.1 GCA_003644335.1 Planctomycetota bacterium
AAATCCAAAATCCGCAATCCGCAATCAAAAATTTTCACCCTCCCCCAGCCAGGCTTACGATTTCCAATACGTCGCCGTCGTGCAGGGTGGTTTGGCTATGCTGGCTGCGGGGGACGAGTTGGCAGTTGACCTCCACCGCTACCAGCGTCGGCTCCATATCCAATAACTCCAGCAGGGCTGCCATGGTCAAGCCGGCAGGGTGCGTCTGTTTTTCGCCATTTATCGTCAGTTCCATATCAGGCCTCGATTCCAAAGTTTCCACAAGCGATTATAGCCCGCCGGCAGCCCGCGAACAAGACGCTAGAAAATCCCAAGCCCATGGCGTAGAGTATAGCTACCATGACGCTGAAAATAAAAATTATTAGACAAGGTTGCGACACGTTTGACTCTGACGTCCAAACCCTGCGGGACATGCTCCGGGCTGGAGAGTTGGCCGCAGCCGGGCAGAACGAGCAGCTCGATATCCCAGCGGTCGTGCGGGACATTATCGCCGATGTGAAAACCCGCGGCGACCAGGCTGTTATCGACCTGACCGCCAAGGTGGAAAAGGTTACCCTCTCGCCAGGCCAACTGCGGGTGAGTAGCGAGGAAATAGCTGCTGCCCATGCCGCTGCTGACCCTGGGTTCCTGGCCCTGGTTCGTCGCGTGGCTACGAACATCCGCGAGTATCAAGAGCACATCCGCATCCAGGCTCCCCCAGCATTGCAGCGCGGCGGGCGGACACTAGGCGTGCGATACACCCCCGTCGACCGGGCAGCGGTTTACGTGCCGGGCGGGCGAGCGATATATCCGTCCAGCGTGCTGATGACGGTCGTCCCCGCCCAGGTCGCGGCTGTGCCGGAAATAGCTATGATAACCCCACCAGCTGGCGGGGCGGTAAACCCCATGCTCCTGGCCCTGGCTGGGGAGCTGGGCGTCTCGGAGGTCTATCGCGTCAGTGGCACAGCAGGCATCGCAGCGGCGGCGCTGGGCACGGAGAGCATCCCCGCGGTGGACAAAATCGTAGGCCCGGGCAACGCGTTTATAGCCGAGGCCAAGCGTCAACTCTGCGGGCTTGTGGGTATAGATTCCGTAGCTGGGGCGAGCGAGGTTTTTATCGTCGCCGACGCCACTGCTCCGCCGGCGTGGATAGCTGCTGACCTGCTGGCCCAGGCGGAACACAACCCAGGCTCAGCGGTGCTGGCGACGGACTGCCCAGACCTGGCCAGCGATGTGGTGATAGCTTTGGAAGAACAGTTAGCCCAGCTCGGCAGGCAGGAGGCTACGCGCGAAATGCTGGAGAAATACTGCGCGATAATCGTCGCGGGGAACATGGGCGAAGTTTGCGACCTGGCCAACGACTTCGCTACGGAGCACCTGCAGATAATCACAGCCAACGACGAAGCGATAGCGGGAGAAATTCGCAACGCCGGCGCGATTTTCCTGGGCAGCTACACCCCCGTGCCGCTGGGCGACTACTACGCCGGGCCGAGTCATGTCCTGCCGACGCGAGGCACAGCCAGGTTCTTTGGACCTTTGAGCGTGAACGATTTCCTCAAAGCATCCAGCGTGCTGCAATACGACGCCCAGGCCCTGGCCCAGGACGCCGCGGACGTTATAGACTTCGCCACAAGAGAAGGCCTGACCGCCCACGCCCAGGCTGTGCGAATTCGACAGGGTAAGTAAGGCCAGCGCGTAGCATTCGTCTAGCTCCCGGTTGCCTTGAGGAAGGGTTTTGGTGGGAGGGACACTACGGGGTGGCCACACGATTTCTCTTTCTTGCGAAGGTCTTCACATATCGCGTGCAGGTCATAATTAAACGACGCGGCATGGTCGTTACGAATCTTTCGCACTTCTTCTACGATAGGATCTTTCATTCTCAATCTCCCATCAACTCCTCAGGCGAGCAGAAGATCGGACACTGATACCCGAATCGTTCTACGATGCGTCTGATAGAGAGTTCCATTTGTGCATTGTGAATATGCGAGAAATTCCAGGTCAACAGATACTCGATACCGTCTCTTGCCGCCAAGGCAATGTGCAGGGCGTCTTCCGGCTTCTGCTCAGGAATTGGGCCATCGACAATCAATAACTCCGCAAGCTGTTCTGCCTTTTCGTCAATCTGCAGAACCGGCATATCCGCGATTGCTGCAAGACGATCAGCTGCAGCTTCCGAGTCTCCGCCACTGGCTTCCTGCACGACCAGAATCGACACAAAGCAATCAAAGTCAGTGAGAATACGATTCCACCGCTGGCGCGTAATTTCCTGACGAGCAGCAACTATCAAATCTCGGCTAGGCCTGGCGGTGGCATAACTGACAACGCTCGTTTCAATATAGACTTTCGTCTTCATTAAATATCAATATATCGAAATAGCCAATTTATTGCAAGCGATCTAACGCACCAGACCAAGGCTCGCAAAAAAAATCATGGACGAGATATCCGTGCTGCGTCCAGGGCAAGCAGGGCTCCGGTTAGTTCCGCGTAAAAGTATGGCACGGAAAACTGGCGGTGTAGCTGGACGGTTTTTCGGTGGAATTGCTCGTAGAAATCTTCCTTCAGCGGCGAGCGACAGAAAAAGACCCGACACCCCAAAGGCCTGTGTTTGCGGGCGAGACATTTTTTGTCTATCTGGTACGGACACCGCCAGAGTTTCGCAGGCTGGGGTGCTGGCTGGGAGTATAGCAAGGCCAACTCGCCCGTCGAGACATATAGTCGATGTTCCATTTTGGCGAAGTCGCAACACTGTCCGCAACTTTCGCAGGCTGGGTTGCTGGCTGCGATAGCCTGCTCAGCCTCAGCCAGGATTAGCTGAAGTTCGTCGAGAAACTCCGCCCGGCCAAGCGTCTGTGAAATTGCGGTTGGGTCTGACATCCTACTCCTTGGTAAGCCCAGCCCGGCGTTGGATTTTGTCTATCGGGTGAAGCTCGCCTCGGTTGACGCCCGGGCAACGTACCGCTGCTTGCGACCAGTCGTCTTGCGAGGCGATGTTGCTTTTCCAGAAAGGCCAGGTGCGACACTGTGTGGGACGAACCGGATAAATGGCGCAACCGTCGTCAGCGAGGAAGACGCAATCGTGATTTTTGCGATTCTCGACGAAGCTGTGTCGCAGTCCGACTCGGCGGACATATTGACGGCGAAACTCCTTCTCGGTAAGGTTCAAATAATCAGCTACTGCTGCAATTTCCTTGTCGTCAGCCCAGACATATCCCTCGTCAGGTCCGGCACAACATCGCCCACACTGAAGACACTCAAAGGCCAAGCCCGCTACGTACCAGGGCAAGGCTCCGGCTGGGTCGTTGATTTTCTCGAAAGTTTTCATCCGAAACAGTATAGCATAACCTCGTAAGATTTCGGATTGTGGATTTCGGATTTCGGATTGTTTCACGAACAGGGCCGGTGCCACGGCAGCTGGCAGCTTTCATTTTTCGTCTCAGCTGTTATCATGGCTGCATGGACGACGGACAGGAAATTTTCGACGCAGCAGACACAGCAAGCCAGGCCAAGCCCAGCAGCCCGCGGGCGTTTATTGTCGCTATCGGGCAGGAGCTGACCACGGGCCAAAGCGTGGATACCAACAGTGCCTGGCTGAGCGACAAGTTGGCGGATATAGGCTTGGCTACGGCGGGGCATATCACCGTGCCGGACGAACTGCCCGCTATCGTCGAAGCGTTTGATATCGCAGCGAGGCTGGCGGATATCGTCATCGCGACTGGCGGGCTAGGCCCAACGGGCGACGACCGCACCCGCCAGGCCCTGGCCAGGGCTATGGGAGCCGAGCTGGTGCTGGACGAAAACAGCCTGGCTACCATCGAGGCGTTTTTTAAAAAGCTAGGCCGAGCCATGGCCAAGACCAACCGCACCCAGGCGTATATCCCCGCAGGCTGCGAGGCGTTGGTGAACCCAAACGGCACAGCTC
>QNCB01000207.1 GCA_003644335.1 Planctomycetota bacterium
CCACCGCCACCGCCACGGCAGAAGGCCAGGCCAAGCCTGGCGCGTCGCAAACCGCCCTGCCCGGCAAGCCAATCGGGCCAACGCAACAACGCCCACCGGCAGACCAGCCGGGCACAACCAGCGTAAATCAACCCGCTGCCCTGCCCGCAGATCAGCCCGCCAAGCCTGTTGTTCAGGATGGCATTGTAGGCTTTACGTCTGACAATCGGGTTATCCTCCGAAGCCTGGCTGGGGAGGGTAGCGACTTGTTCAACAGGTACATGTCGCTAGCCAAGAAGGAACTCGACGCAGGCCGGTTTTACGAAGCCGCCCAGTACTACGACCTCGCCGCCGGGGCCAGGCCTACGAATCCGCTAGCTCCGCTGGGCATGTGCCTCGCGAAGTTTGCCGCAGAAGAATGGTACGCCTCAGCTGAGAGCCTTCGCCAAGCGGTCGAGTTGTTCCCGCCGTTGATGGAAACCAAGCTGGACCTGACGAAGCTCATGCCCCTGAAAAATCTCAACGACAGGCTGGATAGCCTTGAGCTGTGGGCTACCAGGGTGCACGACAAGCCGGTGCTCGTTTTCCTCGCAGCCTTCATGCAGCAAAACGCAGACCGAGGCAAACTAGCCAGGAAACACGCCGAGAAACTCAAGAAATCCGAATACGCAACGCCGGTGATGAAAGCCTACGCCAACTATCTGCTAACGGGCAAACTCCCAGTCGAGTTTCAACGAGCCCAGGAAACTACCCTGAAATAAATCCGCGGGAATGACATGGGGGGAGAGGGAATTTCGGATTTCGGATTAGGGTTGTGCGTGAAACAATCCGAAATAATCCAATCACCCTACTCGCCTGTCGTACTTGTACCAGGCTGCGCAGGTGCCCTCGCTGGATACCATGCACGGGCCTACCGGTTCCATGGGGGTGCAGGTTTTGGCGAACAGCGGGCAGTCGGCGGGGTCGGCTTTGCCCTGAATAACCTCTCCGCACAGGCACCCTGGCGGGCAGACATCAGGGCCGATGGATATCTCGAAATGCTCCAGAGCGTCGAAGGATTTGTACTCGTCTCGCAAGTCCAGGCCACTTGCGGGCAGTTCGCCCATCGCCCGCCACAGAGCGGCACCTGGCGTGAAAACTTTTTCCGTGATGGTCCTGGCAGCGACATTGCCATCGGCGGTAACAGCTGTGCCGTAAACATTCTCCACCTCAGCCCGTCCGTCAGCTACCTGACGACAAATGTGCAGGATCGCCTCGACCATGTTCTCCGCTTCGAACCCCGCCACCACGCAAGGCTTGGCGAACCGCTCGACGATAGGCCTGTACGCCTCCGAGCCGATAATTACGCTAACATGGCCTGGGCAAAGGAACCCGTCAATCGGCACATCGCCGCTGGACAGCAAAATTTCCATCGCGGGGATGACCAGCTTATGACCAGCGAGAATGAAAAAGTTTTCCAGCCCAGCCCGGCCCGCTTCGAGCACAGCCGCAGCGGTAGGGGGGGTGGTCGTCTCGAAACCCACAGCCAGGAATACGACCTTGCTGTCGGGATTCTGTCTCGCCAGGGCCAGGGCGTCGCGGGTGGAATACACTACCGCTACCTCGGCTCCGCCAGCCCGGCGGTCGGCCAGGCTGCCGGCGCTGCCGGGCACGCGAACCATGTCGCCATAGGTAGCGATGATAACCTCAGGCCGCTGTGCCAGGGCGCAGGCTGCGTCGATGTAACCCTGAGATGTAACGCAGACTGGACAGCCCGGGCCACTGACCAGCTTGACGTTCGTCGGCAGCAAACTTTTGACGCCCGTGCGAAACAAGCTGACCGTGTGCGTCCCGCAGACTTCCATTATTTGCACTTCGCCCAATGGCTTGCAAACCCGGGCCAGTTCGGCGAGCATTTTTTCGATTCGTGTATTGTTCAATTCCCCAGCTCCATTTCCGGCGGAGCTTCGATTAGAGCTTCCCGCAAAGACTCGAAAGTCTCTCTCGCTTCGTCTTCGTCCAGTTGGGCGATGGCAAAGCCAGCGTGGACAAGCACCCAGTCGCCCAGGCCCGCTTCGGGCGTCATAGCCAGGGACGCCTCGACCCGGCTGCCCTGAAAATCCACCATCGCCGTCCGCCCCAGCGCAGGGTCGACAACATTTTCCTTCACATCAAGAATTTTTCCAGGCACCGCTAAACACATGATATCTCTCCTGTCAGTAATCAGTAATCAGTAAAAGAAAAAAAAAAGAACCACGGATAGACATGGATGTACACAGATGTTTAACTACGAAATACGCGAAAACAAAAAAGTGACAATAAGCCAAACAGCGTAGCATGGACGTCTCGCCCATGTTTTTTTTTCTCTTTTTTTCTTTCTTTTGTTTTTACTGATTACTGACAACTGATTACTTTTTTTCTTTCTTCGCCGAGGCGACGATAGCTTGGCCCAGGGCGATGCCGACGTCGCTGCACGGGACGCGTTGGTGAGTATACACTCTTAGGCCTGTTTGGGTTATTAGTTCTTCCAGCCGCTCTGTCAATATCCGGTTCATAAAACATCCGCCGGACAGTACGACCTTCTCGACACCCGCGCCGCTGGCAACAGTCACAGCACAGCGGGCTAGCATAGCTGCCAGGGTCTCGTGAAACGCCCGGGCAAGTTCCGCCACAGCTTGGCCTCGGCCCGAGGCCAGGCCCGCGAGAATGTCGCGCACCATCGGGCGGTAGTCCATCTCGATAACCCCAGCGGCGTTCGTCTCCAGCCGCCAGCCCAAAGGTTCCGCAGCGGGACATTGGCAGGCTGCGGCTTCCAGCGCGATAGGCCCTTGAGCTTCGTGTTCGTTGCAGTCGCACAGGCTCAGTAAAAAAGCAGCCGCGTCGAACAGCCTTCCCAAACTGGACGTCCGCACGCCCGCCCCAGCGTCGAGCTGGCGACGCATTAGCGCCAGGGCCTGGGGGTCGATGCGCCCCAGAGCGGGCGCGTCGAAGTAGGCTCCCATGGTTTCGTATAGCAGAGCTGTTGCGGGTCGCCAGGTTTGCCTCGCTGCGGCATCTCCGCCGATGAGCGGAAAAGTTTTGAGGTGTCCCGCCCGGGTAAAGTCAACCTGGTCGCACAGCAGAACCTCGCAGCCCCATATTGTTCCGTCCGCGCCATAGCCCGTGCCGTCGCAACTGACACCGACCACAGGCCCAGCCAATTCGTTGTCGGCCATGGCTGATACGACGTGGGCATGGTGATGTTGCACGCCGATAACCCGCTCAGCCAGGGTGCGGGCATATCGGCTGGCTGCGTAGTCCGGGTGAAGGTCGCAGGCGACAGTAAGCGGGGCGCGAGTTTCTTCTTGTAGAATCTCGCGCAGGGCGTCCACGGTTGCGAGGTATCGACGGTAATTGACAGGGGAGGCCAGGTCGCCGAGGTGCTCGGTAAAGGTAGCCTGGCCGTCAGCCAAAATACACAAGCTACTCTTAAGCTCCGCCCCCAGGGCCAAGACAGGCCCAGGCCTGCTGGTGAAATTTTTCAGGGCAATCGTGGTCGTCTCGACAGCTTGGCCCTGAACCTGTATGGATAGTCGCTGCTGCAAAAGGGGTCTCCTGTCAGGACATTATAGGGATCAGGAGTCAGGAGTCAGTATTCAGGAGTCAGAATTATTGCCTATTCCCTATTGCCTATTTTTTCGCTTTTTCTTCTTTTAGTTTTCGTCGTCGTTCGATTACCTCCTCAGCGATGGTGTTTGGCACCTTGGCGTACCGTCCCATTTCCATGGTGAAGGTAGCCATGCCTTTGGACAGGCTGCGGATGACGGTGGCGTAGCCGAACATGTTAGCCAGGGGCACTTCCGCTCGGACGATGGAATAGTTTTCGCGGTTTTCCGTGCCCAGGATAATTCCGCGTCTGCTGTTGAGGTCGCCGACGATAGACCCCTGATATTCC
>QNCB01000208.1 GCA_003644335.1 Planctomycetota bacterium
CATGACGGCGGTATTTGGTCATCTCGCGTCGCATCGTCGCAGCAGCTTCGGTGGCGACCTGGTCCGTGCCGATGCGAACCAGCGCGTCGCGGGCAGCCTGGCTGGCCTGGTCGCTTGGCGAGGCGAGCATGAGCGAAAATAGTTTTCGTATAAGCTCGACGGGGTTTTCGCCGGGGCCTATTATGGCTCGGCTGGCGGCTAGCCTAACCATCGCCGAGCGGTCGGACAAAGCTGCCTCGACGGCCTGGGCCTGGCCTGCCCGTCCGTAGGCGCGCACGGCTGAGCGACGAATCAGCGGGCTGGGGCTTGTCGCTGCCCGGGCCAGCAGTGCCCGGGCCTGGGCAAAGTTCAGCCTGGCGAGGGTTTCGATAGCCAAGGCTCGCACGGCGGGGCTGACTGCTCTGCTGGCCTGAGACTTTACCGCTGCGATTATCGCCGCGGAGCTGGGCTGATTGGCAGCGATGTCCAACGCCTGGATTACGACCGGCGCGGAATCGTCAGCTAGGAGTTTGACAAGAACATCCTCGTCCACAGGCAGGCCCAGGTTGCGCAGCGAGGCTCCAGCCAACTGGCGAATTTGCGGGTTCGGGCTGAGCAGCAATTCCGCAACCCGGCTGGCGGCTATCGACAAGTCCAACCTGACGACGCTCTCCAGCACAGCCTGGACTACAGCGGGGTTTTTCTCGCCCAGTGCGTTGATGACGATTCGCTCGGCGACAGCCCTGCCCGGATACGACGCCACCGCCCGAATAACCGCGATGCGCACGGCGGGGTTTGTGTCCCTCTGAGCCTCTTCGAGATGCTCCAAAGCTGCGGGGTTGTTCGTCTGCCCAAGCCCGACCGCTGCCCGCTGACGCACTCGCCAGTCAGCTTCGTGCAACAGCCTGGCCAGCAGCGTAACGTTCCGCTCGTCGCCGAATGTCGGAGCGGAGACATCCCAGCGAGGCAAGGCAGGCTCAACCAAAGGCTCAGCGGCACGCACAACCCCAGCCAAAACAATAGCCGCGAACATGGCCACTCCGCAAACAGCTACGGCGCAGCCAGGCCACCGCGACGGATGGACATTGGATATTGGTTCTTCAATGGGCATTGCGTATTTTGACATTGGATATTTTTTCATTCGTCATCCGGGCTTCGTCATTCGTCATTTATTTTCCCTAGCTCGCTCGTCGCAGCTGGAAAACCCTGGCTACGCTGACTACGAACATCGTAGCGGTGGCCAGGCCCATTATTTTCAGATGGCTATTTAGCGACGCGTATTTCTGCACCGCTCCGCTGCCCGCGGCGTCCATGGCTGCTACTACCGGATTTACCAAAAACACCGCCTCGATAAATCGTCGGCTGAAAAGATCCTCCGCCAACAACACCAGCAGGGTCAGCATGGACAGGCTCACGACCAGGGCGTACGTCCAGGCGGTGGCGGTGGATGTCCTGCTGAAAAAGCTCGAAAAAAACGTCCCCGCCGTGGCTACGAACATAATGGTCATGCCGATAACATAGCAGACGCGGAGAATGTTTGGCCAGAGTTCCATGTTGAAAAACAGCAGAATCAGCAGTGCTGGCAGCGTCGCGAGGGCCAGCAGGGCCAGGGGGATTATCGAGGCTTGGAACTTGCCGCTGACTATCCGCCAGCTCGGCAGCGGCGTAGCCCGCATGAGGTCCCACACGCCCGTCTCGCGGTCGGCGCATATCGTCCCGGCGGAAATAGCAGGGCCTGTCATCACGACGAGCACCACCATCATCGCAGCCACAGATGTAGCCATGTTCGATATCATCCCGGCAGACTCGGCTACGAACGCCGAGACGCTGATGCTCACCAGGAACATCAGCCCCACCGAAGCGATAAGGCAAAGCCCCACCACGCGCATCAGCCATTGGCCCTGGAGCATCGGGCGGGTGCGAAACTCTTTTACCAGCACGGGGTTCTGCCACCACGAGATAGGCCTTTTGCGTCGGCGGGGGTCGATAATAAAAAAGAAGCTCCGAGCTGAAACGCCGCGGTCTATCAAATGAGCTTTTGCGCGATGCTTTGGCGGCGCGGGCGGGCGGCGGAGTCTGTAGCGACAATACCCCGCCATGACACACGTCAGAGCCAGGCTCATCGGCACGAAGAGTGCCCAAAATGGCGGCATGTTCGCCGAGCCTTGCGCGTAGGCGCTGTCGGGCCAAACCAGCGAGAGCATTGCTTCGAGCGGACTTAGCGAAGCGATAACATGCAGGACGGCCTGGCCTATTTCGCCCTGGTATTTCAGGATGTTTCGACTGACGGGCCAGGCCGGTGCCGCTGCTACGAAGCATACCACCAGCAGCACAGCATAGGTGATGATGATGGCCCGATAGCTGCGGTGGGCGAGGGTGCTGACGAGGAAGCCTATCATGCCAAGGTAAATCGCGCTGAGCAGCAGGATGCTCGTAGCAGCCAGGATATCCATCGCCGAGACGCCCCCCAGCGGGAACGTCATCGCCAGGGCGGGCAGGCCTGACAGCACGAGGATTATCAGAAACGCCAGGGCGCCGACGATTTTGCCGAAGACTATTTCCGACGGCTTCAGTGCGGTGAAGAACAGGCTCTCGAGCGTGTTGTGCTCCGCCTCGCTGGTCAGAGCTGCCGCGGTGAAGGCCGGGGCGAACAGAATTATCAGCATCAGTTCGCCGAGCGAGAGGATGCTCAATATCCGCCGGGCCTGCTGGCCTCCGATATCTTGCAAACCCTCTTCAGGCCAGAGCAGCAGCACCAGCGCGACGGTTACCAGTAGAAACAAGCCCTGGATAAGGTACGCTTTTTTCGTGCGGAGTGCCGAGAGCACCTCCTTACGGATGATGGGGTTGCTTATCATTTCCGCGTCTCCCGAGCTGAGGCTGGGCTTGGCATGGGGTTGTCGTCCTGGTCGCCCTCGTCCTCGTCGATTCCGCTGATGGACATGTAGGCGTCCTCCAGGCTAAGTGGTACCTCTCGCAGGGTGGACACGCGGGCGCCGGAGCGGTTCAGCTCGGCCAGCAGGTCTGCCTGGGCGGCGTCGGGGCCGCTGAAACGGAACAGCAAAACGCCCCGCTGAAATTCCGAAGGCTCGATTTTGTCGCAGCGCTCGCTGCGTTGGAGCGTCTGGGTAGCGGCGTCTATCGAGCCGAGGCATTTCACTTCCATCAGCCTGTCCCGCTGCAGCGTCTTGAGGACAGTGTCGATAGGCCCATGCGCGCGGAGCTTGCCCTTGTGGAGAATCGCGATCGAGTCGCATATCGCGGCCAATTCCGGCAGAATGTGCGAACTGACCATCAGCGTCTTGCCGCTATCCGCCAGTTTACGCAACAGCTCTCGCATGTGCACTCGCGCCCGAGGGTCCAAGCCACTGGCAGGCTCGTCCAGCAGCAAAACGTCCGGGTCGTGCATAAGCGTCCGGGCGATGCCCACCCGCTGTTTCATGCCCTTGGACAGCGTGTCGACGAACCGGTCGCGCATGTACCGAGCCCCGGTAACTTCCAGGACATGTTCGATCCGCACCTTGCGGAGCTTGCGGGGAATCTTGAACGCTGCGCCGAAAAAGTCCAGATATTCCCACACTCGCATCTGGTCATACACGCCAAAGCTGTCGGGCATATACCCCACCAGCTGTTTGATTTTATTTTGGCTTTTGGCCACATCCACGCCGCATATCCTGGCCCGGCCTTGCGTTGCTTTGACAAGCCCGGCGAGGATACGAATGGTCGTCGTCTTGCCCGCGCCATTATGGCCTATGTATCCAAAAACATGCCCGCGGGGAATCTCCAGGCTTAGCGTATCCAGCGCGACAAAATCGTCGTACTTTTTCGTCAGACCCTTGCAGGAAATCACTATCTCGTCGGTGTCTATTTGCCGCTTCACAAAGCATATCCTTTC
>QNCB01000209.1 GCA_003644335.1 Planctomycetota bacterium
AGCGGCGTGCCGTTGGTGTGGTTCTTGTTGCCCGCGCCCTCGACGGTGTCGGCGGCGTTCAGCCCGGTGTATATCACGGGCAGGTCAGGCTCTTTTCGCGGGGAAGACAGCTCGTCCGCACCGGGCTTACGCAATAGCAGGTCGCCGTAAACCTCTTGCTCGGTGAGCAGCATTCCCGAGGGCACGCCCTGGAGAACCGCCGTCAGGCCGTCCTGGTATGAACCACCAGCAGCTGTTACTTGCAAACATCGTCCTAAGCTACATCCAATCATTGTCAGTTACTCCCACGTTCAGGGTTTGTTGATTTTTCTCGTTATCAGTTCCGTGCGGATACACAAAAAGCCGGCGGCAGATCCGAATAGTTCTGCGAACCGGCCTATCTTCCAGCAGGTGACTCCCTGGCCGCCTCCTATCCATTTGCCTGTCCAACTCGTTGGCCGTTCTATATAGCAAACCAAAACTCGTGTGTCAACAAAAACTTCCGTTACCGCAAAAATCAAATCCAGCATGTAGCACAGTCGCCCCCGGCTGTGTTGAACTTGCCCTGTTTTCAGTGTTTTTCACACGACCTTCCCAGCCGAGGGCGGCTAGGCTACATTTTTGCCCGGCGCCGTGGTTGCGGTGTGTTGGCTTTGGGAACCGTCTAAGATGCCGCTCCTACGGAGCTAAAACAAAAAAAAACGTGAACGATCACGAAAAAGAATGGATTCCCGCCTTCGCGGGAATGACCCAGCACTTATTTGCGAAATTTTATGGCTGGGCAGTATGGTTATTAACCTACCAACTGCTCAGAAACATGGCAAATAAGTGCTGGGGAAAACTGATAACTTGTTATACAAACAAAAAACCCCTCAGCCAGCGGCTGAGGGGTTTTTTGGGGGTTAATCTATTCGGTGCAAACTGCACCATATTCTGCCGTTGGGATATTCTGCCGCTCTCTTACAAACCGCTCCGAACGGTCTTTTTGTTATCAAAGCCCGGACCGTCCGCCGCCCTCTTGCAAGCGACCAGGCAAAACAGTCCTCAGCCACCAGCCGTCAGCTTTTGCAAACAGCTATCTCGCAGAGCCGCTGAGTCCGCAGAGAAAAGATTTTAATTTATCTTTCCTCTGCGTTCTCTGCGACTCTGCGAGAGGTAAATCTTTACTTCCGGCGACGACGCAACAACGCCAGACCACCAAGGGCCAACGCAGTCATCGTAGCTGGTTCGGGAACCTGTGTGCCAGCAAACTGTGTCTTTTGACCAGCATCCAGAATATTTACCGACAGCCACACGCTATCGCCTTCAGGAATAACTATCTGAAGGAAGTCTTTGGGCGTGGCAAATTGACCGAGGACTGTGAAAGCGTCGGTAGCACCATGTCCAAACGAACCCAAGCCAGAAAGTGCCGGATATCCCGAGAACTTTTCAAGGGTTAAGCCAGCAGGGTTGGTGCCATCATTAGTCTCCGTGAGGGAGCCTGTCGGAACCTCGGTAATACCGCTCAGCAGGATATGGGTGTCATAGACTTTCCATGCTGCGTCCTTGGTAAAGCCATCTACCCAATAATCCACGTTTATCGATGGCTCCAGGTTGTGGCTTACATCCTCAGCCCAAACATTGTGTAGGTTTGTCGCTAAGGTAGTACATGCCTCGTCGGCAAAGATTCGGAGGCCTTCGAATGTGTCAGCCGTACCAGTAGTAGATGTTATACCGATAGTGTAGCTTACCAGGTTAACGGCTCCAGTGGCTACTACACCGTTGTTGGTAACCGTCATGCTGATCTCACCATGTGCCATGGCCGATGTGCCTACCAGAAGGACAACCGCTGCCAATACTATAACAATTGTTTTTTTCATGATCATTTTTCCTTTCCCCTGTGGGGATAGTTTTTTTTATCTTCGGCCACACGCCGAAGATTTTTTATTTAACTGCTTACTACTTCCTGCGACGCCTCAACAGGGCCAGGCCACCGAGTGCCAGCACGGTCATCGTGGCTGGTTCGGGGGCATGGGACTGCCAGTCGCCTGAGAGGATGCTCAGGTCGGTGGCATTGACAATACCATCGCCGTTGAAGTCGCCTTCGGCCCAGGTCTTGCCAGTTCCCTGCCAGTTGGCAGAGAGGACGCTGAGGTCTGTTGCATCGACAACATCGTCTTTGTTGGCGTCGCCGGGAATCCAGCCTTCGGACATAACGGCGAAGAAATCGCCGGTGTCATAGCTCTCGATGATGCCTGTGGCGGTGATGATGTTGTTGGTTGCGTCCAGCGTGTAGTGCTGGATTTCCCATTCACTTGCCGAGGCGTCATACTTCCAGACACGCAGGTCAGACTCGTTGCCAACGACATTGGCTGCGTCGTAACGGAACGCCAGTGAGGCATCGTTGCCGCCATCGACCATGTCAAAAGCCAGGCCGTTCTTGCCTTCGATGTTCCACAGACCCAGAGTGGTCCAGTTGGCAGCCAGGGTGCCCGGTGCCAGGTTGTTGGCTTGGAGTTCGATGGCCAGATCGCCAGCGGTCGTAACATTGTCAAACTGTGCCCGGACAGAGTTGACCAGGTCGATTGACGTATCAGCTGCATCTTCGCCCCAGTTTACGCTCTGGGCACCGGTAGCCACGGCTACGTCGTCCAATTGCAGCTTGCCACTGTTAACGGCATACCAGCCATTGTTCTCAGCTATGCCGTTGTCGATGGTGTTGGCAACAGCGGTGAAGCTCTTCATGTTCAACGTCGTACCGTCAGCCTTGACCACGCCATTGTTGACCAGCGAACCGGACAGATCAACCGTCCGAGTGCCGCCACCAGAGGCTTTGAAGGTTGCACCAACAGCGGATGTGTATCTGACATAGAGGTCAGTGTTGCCTGTGCCGTCAGTCAGTGTGCCACCGGAGAAGTTGATGTCATAGGTGCCACTTGCGGCGTTGTAGCCCATGACGATCGGGGCGTTGCCGCTGAGGGTTACTGTGCCGCCACTGAGGTTGAACTCGCCAGACGACGTATAGCCGGCGGTGTTGCTGTCGGCGCCGCCCTCTGCATAGCCCATGTACATGCCGTAGGTGGCCAGATTCAGCGAGCCACCCTGCATATTGTAGGTGCCAACACCAATCTCGTCCCAGCCACCAGCAACCACCAGGATGTTGCTGACGCCATGCGTCGTCCCTGTGGACTGGGTGAGAGTACCAACTGAGTAACCATCTTCGTTGTAGTATGATCTGCCGTAGCCGACCTGTGTTGCAGATGAGTTGAGAACTCCAGTACCGCTGAGGGTATAGGTTCCTGTAGCGGCCACGCCAATGGACGTGACGATGCTTGAGTTGATGGTTCCGCCGGAGTGGTTCAAGTAGCCAGTGGATGCATTCATGCCACTGGCGCCGTGTCCACCTTGACCGACTTGCACTTCACCCACGGTAACGGTTCCGCCGGAGAGGTTGAACGTACCAGTGGTATCGCCACCAGTGTTTGTGTTGTTCGCACTGGCTTTGGAAACCCTGATTTGGTCAAGAACGAAAGTTCCGCCGGTCATGGTAACGGTGCCATTGCCACCGGTGTGCCCAATATAGGCTCTGCCGGTAACTGCAGCGTCGCCACTACCGATGGTAGCCGTACCGCCGTTTTTGACTACGATATGGTTACCAGCTACGGGCGGCCCGCTAGGATTCCAGTTACCGCCTGTAACCCAGGTGCCGTTGGCTACATTCCACGCGTGTTGGAATGTTTCCGCGTTGGCGTCAGCCGCTACCGTCGCGACCAGAATTACCGCCACCAACAATGATACTACTTTTGTTTTCCACAACATAACACACCATACCTTCCTCGGGCTGTTCGGCATTGTGGAATACCGATCAACCAGGCTCTCGACTTCGAACGTCGCGGAACGTACC
>QNCB01000210.1 GCA_003644335.1 Planctomycetota bacterium
CCGCCCAGGAGCAGCACGTCGAACGTTCCGTTGTCCGGGCCCAGGTCCGCGTTGAGGACGTCGGACTCTTTCAGCTCTTCGTAAAATCGCGAGTACCAGTCGTTCGGGGTGGTGAAGAATGGAATGTCTCGCTTGATCTTCCAATAAACCCTGCTGCCGATCTCGGCGATGACGAGAACGTAGACCAGGAAAATCGCCAGCTTCAACAGCCGACGCCGGAGCGACCTGCGTTTTTTATTTTCAGGCATCGCAAAATTGTAATCGCCCAAACCCCCACATGCCACGAATAATCCGCGGAAGTTTTTTGGCATTTTTTTTGTCCCCGCGAAAAAAAACTTGCAAAAGGCGGGCGAAACATATAAAAAAGCGGACTTCCTTCCGAACATAAGGAACACGACAGAGCATGAAGTTTATATTGATTGACAAAATCGAGGCTATCGAGCCTGGCAAGCGGATCGTAACGACCAAGCAGCTGACGCTGGCGGAGGAGTATCTCGCGGATCATTTTCCGGTCTTTCCGGTCATGCCCGGCGTGCTGATGCTCGAGGGTATGACCCAGTCGGCTGCCTGGCTGGTGCGGTTGGCCCAGGAGTACGACAATAGCGTTATCGTGCTGAAATCGGCTCGGAACGTGAAGTACAATTACTTCCTCAAGCCAGGCAATACGATTCGATACGAGGTCGAAGCGATGAGCATTGACGGCGGGACAGCCAAGTTCAAAGGTTGCGGCTATGTCGGCGAGAGGCTTGCGGTCTCGGCCAGGTTGGAACTGGCGTGCAAGTCCTTGGCTGGTCTGGGCAACTACGGCAAGGGCCTGGACGAGCAGGTAAACGCGCAAAACCGCAGAACGTTTGAGCTGGCAGGTGGCCCGGCGGCCCTGGCTGCGGCGGGCAGTTGTTGACATTTGCGCAGGAGTTTATATAGTTATCGCAGATACGGTTTTGCCGTATCGCGGATATAGTTGATTTGTTTAGCGTAATTTAATATGAAATTAATTCCCCGGCCAGAAGGAGACACAAACCCATGCCGATGAGCGAACAGGAAGTTTTTGAAAAGGTACAGGAAACACTTGTCGAAGCCCTGGGCGTCGATGACGACGAAGTTACGCCAGAAGCGACCCTCACGGGCGACCTGGGGGCTGAGTCTATTGACTTTCTCGATATCGTTTTCCGACTGGAAAAGACGTTCGATATCAAAATCCCCCGCGGGGAGCTGTTCCCGGATAATATCCTGAACAACCCGGAATTCGTCAGCGACGGCAAGCTGACAGACGCTGGGCTGACCCAGTTGAAAGAACGCATGCCACATGCGGACTTTAGCGACTTCGAACAGGACCCGGACATCAACAAGATGGCTGAGCTATTCAAGGTGCAGACCATCGTCAATTATGCCATGGGCAAGGTAAACGGCTAGTCCGTTTTCGCCGGGCGCCCGCTGGGTTTGACAGGACAGGGCAGGCCCGGTCTGCGTTTGGCCCGGGAGTGCGAGCTTCGGAGTAAACTATGCGCTGGATCTGGATCGATCGGATAGAAGAGTTTGAGCCTCGCCATCGGGCGCTGGCGGTCAAGAATGTCTCTCTGGCGGAGGAACATCTGCACGACCACTGGAGCGCGTATCCGGTCATGCCGACCTCCCTCATGATCGAGGGCATGGCCCAGACGGGCGGCATCCTGGTCGGGCAGGCGTGCGACTTCGCGCACGACGTCGTACTGGCCAAAATAACCCGGGCGGATTTTTCGGACATCGTCGTCCCGGGCGATCAGCTTACGTATGAAGCGGTCATCGAAAACCTTGCCGACGAAGCTGCCAGCATCAAGGGTACGGTGCGGAAGAACGGGCAGGTCATCGGCGAGATAACCATGATGTTCTCTCACGCCAACAATAGCTTGGCGGGGCTGGAACTGCCCGAGGGGTTCGTCTTCACCGGTTCGTTCCAGCGGATGGTCGAGCCTTTCCTGGAGCAGAGCAATGACTGAGCGTCGAGTAGCAATAACAGGCCTGGGCGTGGTAGCTCCTATAGGCGTAGGCCTGGACGAAACCTGGCAAGCCCTACTGGCTGGTAAGCAGGCGGTGTCCAAAATCGACCTGTTCGACCCGGGCCATTTCCCGTGCAAAATCGCGGGCCAATTACAGAACTTTTCCGCCCGCAAGTTCGTGCCGAAGAACTACCGCAAAGCTGTCAAGGTCATGGCTCGCGACATCGAAATAGCAGTCGCGGCTGCAGACCTGGCTTTCCTCGACAGCGGCATCGTAACCAAGGCTGCGGGCGATGAGCCTACCGTCGATTCAAAACGCCTGGGCTGTAATATCGGAGCTGGGCTTATCTGCGCGGATCTGAACGAGCTTGGTCAGGCGGTCAACACCGCGGTGGGAGATGACGGCAATTTCGACTACAAACTCTGGGGCAAGACCGGCATTGAGAACCTCACGCCGCTTTGGCTTTTGAAATATCTGCCGAACATGCTCTCTTGTCATACCACGATAATTCACGGAGCACAGGGGCCTAGCAACTGCATTACCTGCGGCGACGTTTCAGCCCATCTGTCTCTGGGCGAGTCCTGCCTGTATATCAAACGCAGAGCTGCGGACGTTGTGGTTACCGGAGCTGCGGAAAGTAAGCTAAACCCGATGGGCCTGCTCAGACAGGGGCTGTTGGGCAGGCTATGCACGACTGGCAACGACAATCCAGCCCAGGCGGTTCGCCCGTTCGACGTTGACCACGCAGGCTCAGCTATCGGCGAGGGCGGCGGGTTGGTTATCATTGAAGACATGGGCCGAGCTGAGGCTCGCGGGGCGAGAATATACGCTGAGGTTGCCGGTTTCGGAGCTGCGTGCGACCCGGCCGGGATAGATGTGGAACAGCCCTCTGCGGGGAACCTGGCCCTGGCGGTGAAAAGCGCCCTGACCTCGGCGGGCATTGGCCCGGGGGATGTGGACATGATATTCACGCATGGCACGGGGTCGCCGGGCGAGGACATAGCAGAGGCTGCCCAGTGGCGAAAAGTTTTTGGCGACGCGGCTGCGACGATACCAGCGGTCGCTATCACCGGCGCGATCGGAAGTCTTTTTGCAGGCTCGGGCGGGGTGCAGTTGGCACTGGCTGCCAAGGCCCTGGCGGAGCAGGTCGTCCCGCCGACGGTAAATTTCTCAGCCCCAGCGGGTGGTTGCGAGATGAACTTCGCCGCACAGCCTCGTCAAACGGAACTGAAATATGTCGTCGCAGCCGGCTACACGGTCGGAGGCCAGAGCGGCGCATGCCTGCTCAAGAGGTGTCAAGCATGAGCGAAAGAAGAGTCGTCATAACCGGTATGGGTACGATCAATCCCCTAGGCCATAATGTCCAGGACACTTGGAAAGCCCTGCTTGCGGGCAAACTGGCTCCGTCGAAGAATGAGCTTTTCGACGCCAGCACCTTCCCGACAACTTTCGCTGCGCAGGTCAAGGGGTTCGATTTGTCGGAGCATCTCAGCCCGGCCTCGGCCCAGAAGCACACCCACGCGGGGCGACACTGCAAGTTTGCATTGGCTGCAGCCCAGCAGGCCTGGGAGCAGTCGCACCTGGGCGACTGGGCCCAGCTTGACCGGGGTCGGCTGGGCGTGTATCTCGGTTCGGGCGAGGGCAGTCTGGACTTCGACAAGTTCGTCAGCCTGCTTATCGACGCGTGGGAGGACGGGCAGGTTGATACGAAAAAATGGCCTGACCTTGCGTTCGAGCGGATGGAGTTGTACCGCGAGATCGAGCAGGAATCCAACATGGTCGTAGCACACCTGGCTGGGGAATTCGGCGCCTGTGGCCCAGCTTACAACGTGCTGACCGCCTGTGCCGCCAGCACCCAAGC
>QNCB01000211.1 GCA_003644335.1 Planctomycetota bacterium
AGGCAAATAGGGAAAAACAGCAGAACACGAATTACACGAATAAAAAACGAATGACACGAATGTTTTTTTGAACTAAAAATATATTCGTGTCATTCGCTTTTTATTCGTGTAATTCGTGTTCTGCTGTTTTTAGGCAAATAGAGGGGGTAGGCCCAATCCGAAATCAAAAATCCGAAATCCGAAATGGTCAGTAGCTACCGCTGTTAGGTTTGGTGTTCGTTGCCTCGGTCGCGTCGCGGGGTTGGGGGTCGCATTTCGATCATTTGGCGGAGGTAGCGGTTCTCCCGCCGGGTGGCTTCGAGGTCGAACATCAGATACTTTATCTGTATCCGTAGATGGTCGATCACATCGTCCGTGCCCAGGTTCCGCTCCGGCACATACAGGCCCTCGTCTGCGGATGACTTTTGATTGGCCTCAGCTGACTCGTTGAGCTTTTCGAGTAACTCGATTAACTTTTCTTTCACGATTGCCTCATTCATGGCAGTACCCTCATTTTCCTGTACAACTCTCTCCTGATTCAGTATACCACGCTTTTGGAAATCGTGTTTCCCTTTTTCGGAATTTTTGATTTTTTTTGACAAAAGCACACAATTTCGCATATGTTTCCACACTTATTAGACGATCCGACAGCATAAAAGGTTTGTTGTTTTTCAAATTTAATTGCGGATTAGGGAAAACAGCAGAACACGAATGACACGATTTTTTTAACTCAGAATACATTCGTGCAATTCGTTTTTATTCGTGTCATTCGTGCTCCGCTGTTTTTTCCAGCTGCTATGAGGCAGAAATTATGAATAAGTCCTTTTTCACAGGCCAATTGATATTGGCGTCGTCCAGCCCGCGTCGGCGAGAGTTGCTCAGCCAGGCTGGGTACAGCTTCACCGTTGTGCCGCCCCGGGCCCAGGAGCCTAGTGGCCTGGATATTTCCTCGCCCGTCGAGTACGCCGAGTATCTCGCGCATTTCAAAGCTGCTGACGTAGCCAGGCTGCATCGGCAGGATATCGTTCTCGGAGCTGATACTATCGTAGCTTGCAACGGCAGGATACTAGGCAAGGCCCGCGACGCCGAGGATGCCCGGGCGATGCTGAGCGAACTCTCCGCTGTGCGACACGTGGTTATCACAGCTATCGCTTTGCTCGGGCCAGGCCAGGCCCGCACGGTTTGCTCTGCGGAAACCCACGTTACGATGAAGCCAATGTCAGCATCGGAAATAGACGCCTACGTCCGCTCCGGCGAATGGCAAGGCAAGGCCGGAGCGTACGCTATACAAGAAACCGCTGACCGATTCGTGGTGAAACTCGAAGGCAGCAAATCCAACGTCGTAGGCTTGCCAGTGGAACTACTGGAGCAAATGCTAAAAAACCACGGCACTGGATAAATGACGAATCAACTAGATACCCCTAATGACGAATAACGAATGACGAAAAAAACAGCCAATGACCAAATACCCAACGCCCATTGAAAAACCAATGACATGTGGAGGGTATTGGGTATTGGTTCTTCGTTGAGTTTTGGTCATTCAGTGGTCATTGGGTATTTGGTCATTGGGTATTTTTTCGTTTCGTCATTGATTCGTCATTCGGGCTTCAAAATTAGTCATTTGCTGTTTTCCCCTATTTGCCTAATCCCAAATTAAACTTTTTTGTTTACCCGCCGGGGTGTTTTTGGGAAACTGTCCTCAGTCTTTGCGACGACTTTTTTGGAGAGCAGACATGGATACACGAATGAGTGGTACATTTTGGCCAGGTTGTGTTGTGCTGTCGATTTTCCTGGCTTCGACGTTGGCCCTGGCGGACCAGGCGACCCGGGCTGGGAAGCTTTGGCAACAGATGCGGGCTGCGGACGTGAACTCCGCCCAGTTCGCCCAGGCCAGGGGAGAGCTGAAAAGCCTTATCGCCCAGCTGCCCGCGGGTCAGCGGGTAGCGGTAGCTACAGCCCTGATGCAACGCGGAGCGGACGACTCGACCAACGTTACCGCGCTGGGCATGTTTGGCCCGGGCGGATTACCCTTAGCAGACGTCAAGGCAATCCTCGACAACCCGCAACGAACCTGGCCTCAGCGAGTGCTGGTACGAACATACTATCGGTTCTGTAGGCCTGAATACGAAACCCGTCTGACCGCCCAGGCCAGGGGAGAGCTTGTGGGCATTCTCGCCGAGCGGCTGGCGAGCCTGGCAGGCCAAGCCCAGGTGCCTTACGGCGAGCAAAGGCTGATGCACCACGCGATATCAGCGGTGCTGAGCAGATACGCTGGGCAGCAGGACGAGGTGCCGCAGTTTGCGAACCTGCTCGAAGCCATGCGTGCCTATGCCGCCAAGCGCAGGCCTGAGGACCCCCTGGCCATCACGCTGGCAGCGTGGACGGGCATGAACGACCAGCCCAGAGCGAAGATTCACAGCGAAGAGGCCGCCAGGTTGGCCCTGGGACACTGGGAGCCTTTGGTGCGAATGAAAGCCGCTGCGTATTTCGGATCGAAGATACTCGAAGACCCAGCTGTGGGGCAGCGAGTCCTGGCCTTGCTTGGCGACCCGCGCGACGAAGTCCGGGCCTCGGCAGCCAGCGTGTTCAGCTATGCCATGAGCTACAAGCCTGAAAAGGTCATCCCCGCTATGGTCAAGCTCCTTGCCCAGGGGCGAGGTACGACGGTGGAAAAAGCGGCTGCGGAGACTCTTATCGCCCATAGCGACGAAGCGGCGATGTCCATAGACCTGCTGCTGGACGTGCTGGAGCGAAAAACCAACAAGCCAGGCCCGAAGCGCACAGCCTGTATTTTCCAGACCCTAAGCTACCTGATAAACGACGAGACGCCCGCAAAGCAAAAGCAAAGGCTGTTGTCTGCCGCGAGGGTCTATCTCGAACATGCCCCGCGCGGAGCCTTGCGAGCGATGGAGGCACTCGGGCCATACGCCAAGCCTGCTGTGGTGGACATAAAGCGGTACCGCGACACCCAGGCAGACCGCTTCACCCGCCAATACATCAACCGCCATGTGCTCCAAGCCATCGGTTCATAATCAGCGAGACATGGCATGGATCAAAAGCATATAAGAAACTTCTCGATTGTCGCGCACATCGACCACGGCAAGAGCACCCTGGCTGACCGGATGCTCCTGCGCAGCGGTGCGATAACTCAGCGCGAGTTTCATGACCAGCTGCTCGACGATATGGACCTCGAACGCGAGCGGGGTATTACCATAAAAGCGTCCGCTGTTACCATGGAGTACGAGCTGGATGGCCAGCGCTATATGCTCAATATGATAGACACGCCTGGGCATGTGGATTTTCATTACGAGGTCAGCCGATCTCTGGCAGCCTGCGAGGGAGCCTTGCTGGTGGTCGACGCAGCCCAGGGCGTCGAAGCCCAGACCGTCGCCAACGCGCACCTCGCCAGCCGAGGCGGGCTGGCACTTGTGCCGATTATCAACAAAATAGACCTCCCCGCAGCCAGGCCTGAAGACGCAGCGATGGAGGTCGAAGGGCTAATTCATGTGCCAGCTGAGGATTGCATTTTCACCTCCGCCAAAAACGGCGAGGGCACGGACGACATGCTCCAAGCTATCGTTCGTCAGCTCCCCGCCCCCACCGGCGACCTGGCTGGTCGAACCCGGGCGCTTGTTTTCGACAGCACCTTCGACGATTATCGCGGCGTGATTGTGTACGTTCGCGTGATGGACGGCAAGTTGGCCCTCGGCGACAAAATCCGCATGATGGGCACGGGCGATACGTATCAGATAACCGAGATGGGCAAGTTCTCGCCCCGGCGGGAGCTGGTGAAAAGTCTCCAGGCTGGCGAGGTCGGATTCATCGTCGCCAATATCCGCAGCGTCTCGGTGGTGCAT
>QNCB01000212.1 GCA_003644335.1 Planctomycetota bacterium
CTCGGAAGTTCCGTTAACAAACACTGTTTTCATATTTATTCCTTAGTAGACGCACTCTTTCACGGCATCGGTGTAGGCCTGAAGATTTTCAGGCGGGGTCATATTAGCGTCCTCTTATGATTTAAATTTTCACTTCTACTACTCTGCCAGTTCGTCTTGCCTTTTCGGCGGCGAAAGTCATAAAATGAGTCTCAAGCGTTTCGGCCGGGCCGGATAGAATTTTGCCAGGGTCGTTGTCAGCTAAAGCCGCAGTGAAACTCTTCATAATATTGTAATCGCCGCCACCGTGGCCGCCGAGAATACCTGCATCGGATGCATCGGTTTGATAAGTTGTCCATTTGTCATCTTTAAGGCTATAAACTTCAATTTTTGAGCCATCGCCGCTTATCTCGCCCATCGAGCCGAAGATACGAGTCTTTCTATGGCCGCCCTCGGTAAAAGCTGTCATTGTAAAACCTGCCGTCCTGCCGCCTTCAAATTCCATATTGACAACCTGGTTATCTACGACATCATTGTCGCATTCCCATACACATCTGCCGTAGGGGCCGGTTTGCAGTGCCTCAAGGACACCTTCGGCAGTGGCATCTGAAGTAATGACATGAATAGGCCAGCCGGTTTCGCCTTTTTTGATATAATTGAGGTAAAACTTTTTAGCTGAATAGAGACATTCGGATTCTATACCACAATCAAGACATCTGTCGGCGGAGCCTGCGGGTTTGTTCTCTTTTCTAAAATAATATAACGAGCCAAACGAAGAAACCTTTTTGCACTCGCAATTCATTATGTATCTTATCCAGTCCAAATCGTGGCAGCTTTTGGCGAGCAACATAGAAGAAGATTCTGATTCTTTTCGCCAGTTGCCTCGAACATAGGAATGTGCCTGATGCAAAAAGCCGACCGGCTCAAGATGCTGCATACTTATAACCTCGCCGATAGCACCGGAGTCGATAATCTCTTTTAACTTAACCGTATAGTTCGTATATCGAAGGACATGACAGACGGCGAAAATTATCTTGTTCCTGATGGCAGCGGCGACAATTTTCCGACAGCTATCCTCATCAGGCGCCATTGGCTTTTCGAGCAGTATGTTATAGCCCTTATCAGCAAATGCAACAGCAGGTTCGAGATGCTGGGAATCCTGCGTGGCGATGATTACGCCGTCAGCTTCAATATTCTTTTCGATAAGCTCCCGCCAATCGGCAAAGGTATTCTCTATGGGGATATTGTGCTGTGTCGCTATTCTGTCGCGATAGTAATCGCGGAGTTCGGCCACAACAATAACCTTTGCCAAATCAGGATGCCGGAGGGCATAATTAGCATAATTAGTTCCGCGGTCGCCCGCTCCTATAACGATTAGTTTAACTGGCTTCATTATATTCAGCTCCTCTGGAAAATCCACATTTATCAGTGGAGAAATCATCAATTATTATTTTTGAATCTGTAACATCAGCAGGTAATTCTTTAGTTGATGCGGAGTTAGTGGCGACAAGACCAATATCCACTTCTTTCTCAACACTTCCGCTTTTTTCCTTTTCATGCGAATTTCACGAATTTGAATCACTAGCGTCCCATAAAAAAGAGACTCTATCATAGCGACTTGGCTGGTTACAATTTTCTTTATTTTTTTGGTTTTTAAAAGTTTATGACATCTTTTTGTGCCTCAAATAACTCATCCGCCATCTGTCTTATCTCAGCAGGGCAGCAAACAGCAGCGGTCAGCGGGTCGAGCATCAACGAATGAACAGCAGCTTCTCTGGATTTTTCAACACAGGCGGTTGCCGCCAAATCGTACATCCGCATATTGGACTCACAGATGGCCGCGCATTGAGGCGGAAGAGTAAACGGCGTTGGCGTAATTGTGCTTTTAGAAGCAACACAAGCGACCTCAACCATTCCATCCCGAGAAAGGTTTTTGATTAGCCCATTATTGGGTACTGTGGCATAAAAGGTGAATGGGTCATTGGTTTCCATCGCCTGGATCATATAGCTGGCGTATTCCCAGCTTCGATCAAGGACGATTTTATCCTGACCCGAGATTTGTTTTTGTCGGCTCTTGTCCGATTCTATTCGCCAGTTAGGCCAGTTTCGTGCGTAAAAACCGTTTTCACCAAGATATTCGGCTCGGCAGTATTTATCTATCAATTCAGGCCTTTTGCGATAATACGGCAGATATTCACTTAAATGGCCGCTTGATTCAGTAATGAAATAGCCGAAATGTCGCATCATATCAAATCGCACGGGGTCTTTTTCGTAGAGTTGTTTATCTTTAGAGCATTTCTCCAGCAAAACAGGATAGAGGTCTTTGCCCTCGTGAGCCAGTTCGGTAAACCAGGCCAGATGATTTATGCCTCCGCAGCTCCAGTGGAGATTTTTATGGTTCTTCCTCATTTTTGAATGACTGGTACTTGTAGTTGTTTTGGCAGTGATGCCTGTCGAAGTTTTTGGAATAGGTATCGTATGTCCCGCTGGCCACAGGCTCGATGGATTATTCTCGCGATCTTATTGTTGAACCCCTCGATCAAGCCATTGGTCAATTTATATCGCACGGCGTTGACGATTTCTCGCAGTCGAGGCTTGAGCCTTTCGGCAAAGCGTCGCAGTTTTTCTATTCCAGATCGAGCGGCTGTCTCGAACCACATTCGCAATGCGTTTTCGCAATCGCAAATGTACCGCTGGCTCAGGGCATCCCGAAAATCCTCCAGCAACACATACGCTTTGGTTAATGTTTCGTTCATGGCCAACAACTCATCCAGGCGGCTCTGCTGTTTATCAGTATTATTTTCAGGCCGACGCAGCAGATTATATCGCTGGCCTTTTATAAGTTTCGCAGCAGCGTTATTGTTGTCGGCCCTGGCCCGGTTCCACTCCTCCCGCCGAATCTTGCTGATGATTTCATTGAAGTTCATCACCAGGTGAAACTTGTCAAATACAAGGTCGACATGCGGCAATTCCGCTTCCACGCACTCGAGGTAAGCACCGGCCCGGTCGATGCAAACCGCTTGAATACAAGCTTTTTGTGCGGGCGTGAGTTTGTCGAAGAAGGCTTTGAGCGAGGCAATTTTCTTGCCCTCGTGCAAATGCAACAGCTCGCCAGTCTCGCCATTGAGCACGACCGTTACATACTGATGGCCCCGGCCAATGGATTTTTCATCGACCATCAACAGGCGAATGTTATCGAAGTTCGGCGGCGGCAAATGCTCAGCTAACAAACTGCGATCCCATCGACCCAAACGACGATCGTCAATGCCAAGCAGCTCAGCGGCACCGGTCAGCGGGAGAATGTTCGCCAGATGCATCGCGTGTTGCAAAAGGCGGCGAGTGGCTTTGCGTCGCGAGTCTATTTCCGGCGGGCCATGCCAGTGTGAAGCTCGACAACCGCGACAGAAGATGCGATAGGCTGGGTAGAAAATCAATGCGTGTATCGCCTGGCCAAACGGCATGTCGCGAGCTGTGCGAGTATCTTGTTTTTCTACTCGACAGATGGCGTTGCATGCTGGGCAGCGAAAATGTTTTCGCTTGTCATGCCGCAGATAAACCGTCAAAATATCGATACCAAAATTGACCTCTTTGATGATATAATCTGAGAAGTGAAACAACCGTTTCAGACCTTTGACTTTCATGCTCAATTCCTTTCATGGCTAATGGCTTGCTAATCTATTAGACCATAAAGGGTTGAGCATGTTTTATGTCAAGATATTTAAGTCAAAACTGCCGAAGAGCCTTTTTTTTGAGGGGCGGTAACGATGCCATACGCCGGGAAAAAGCAAATGGCAGTTTCCAGTATGAATAGTTCTTCTTTTTACTTTATTGTTTTCGTCCTTGTCGTCAAATATCC
>QNCB01000213.1 GCA_003644335.1 Planctomycetota bacterium
ATATGCTTTGTGTCGGTTCGCCGGTTCACAAAGCATATCCTTTCAGTACCACGTCCACGCTGTCGAGTTTCCACATAACGGTGTTGTCCTGGCCCGGGCTGGGTTTTCCGCGGGCGGTTTTGGTTTTGGCGGAGCTGGTTGGCCTGGTTACCCGCAGCGAGAAGGCAAGCCAACCTTCCGCGTCGGCGAATCGCTCTGCGTTTGGCACGGAGATTCGAAGTCGGCCTGAGGGGTTCGAGAATGTCTCGACCGGCGTGCGGGAGACCACTTTCAGTCGGCTTGCCATGCCCGCCTTGTTCTTGGCGAGCCTGGCCTTGGCGACCGTCAGGTCGTAGCCGACCGCTTGAATGTTTACCGTGAGTATTGCAGTTGCATCCCTCAGCCTGCCCCCCTGCCAGGGTGGCCTGGCCATTACGACAACCTCGCCCGGGCGGTTGGTGCTGTGGAACTCCATGCTCCTGCTGTTCCAGACGGACGAGCGGATATTCTCCAGCCTTTTCTCGACGAAGCCCGCTGGTATCAGCACCTCTGAGCCTGGTTTTGGAGGAGATATTCGCATCGGCCAGGCTATCACGCTCCAGCCCGCGCGCGTCAACGAGCGGTCGGGCAGCGGGTCGACCAGGCTGCCCGAGACATAGCCTATCAACAGCGGACGGGCCAAAATAGTCCTGTTGAAACTCGGCACGGTTATCAGCTTGGCTAGCAGGTCGTTGCGGCGTTTGTCTGGCGTTAGCGAGCTGGTGAACTCGCCGGCAACTTCTATCCGCGGGCCTGTTGCTGCGCGCGTTGCGCGGGGCTTGCGACGCGGGCGGGGCTTGCGAGATTTTGCGTTGCGGCGTTTTTGCGAGGTTCTGGACTTTGGCCAAACTCGCGAGACGTCCACCTCGCCGAGCAGCTCGGGCGGGCCTATGCGGACGGGCGTGGGGATGTCAGCCTGGAGCGACCCCAGGCGATATGTCTTGAAGTTCGTCAGCACCACGGCATCGTTTACAGGCTGGGGCAGGAGGTTGGATATTTGGCCCACCACGCCGCTATCGTCGAAGGTCAGGCTGGCCTGCACGCCCGGCGAGGGGACGACCGTATCTACATAAAAGCCTCGCGTAGCGTTGGGGGGCACGACCTTGGCGGGGATAATAACGGTCGAGTCCGTCGTCTCGACTCGGCCAATTTCTCTCGCGACGGCCAAGGCCCGGCTGGCGGGACTTATTATCCCCTGCCCTTGTCCGGCGGAAAAAGTGGGCTTCTGCTCCACAGGCCCGGAGCAATACGCAAAGGCCTGCTGCACCCGCACCTGCCCGTCGCCCAGCGGAGTTATCAAGCCTATGTTGCTAAGCCTTTGCGGGCTGGTCAGGCCTCGGCTGTGGACGTACAGACCCACAGCCAGGACCAGCCAGGCTGGTATCAGCACCACCCAGAGCAGCTCGCCCCGGCGGATGAATTGCAACGCCAGTCCGCCCAGGATTACGCAGGCGGTTATAGCCAGGAGTATCGAGACGGGGACTATTTTCGTAGGCCCGGGCCGGCCTGCTATTTGCTTCAGCGTCGCCTGGGCTGGGCGGAAAAACTTGTCAGTCTCCAATGGCTCAGCGACGCGGATAGCCCGGCGGATTTCCGACCAGGGGTCGAACATCCCCACAGGCTTTGCTGCGACAAGGGGCAAGGCCAGCGTGAAAACATGTCCCCGCCCAACCCGTCGATGCGTCAGCAAGGGCAGAGTGTCCGCAGAGATAAGCACCTTCGCGTCGGTAACGTATAGCTCAGCCTGGGGCATGGGCCAATCCAGGACAACCTCAACAGCCTGGCTGGCGGTTTTTTTCGCGTGGAACCTATCGACCCAGTGCGAGCCAAGGCTACCTACCCCCGCAGCCTGGCCTATCTGACCACGAAGAACCTTGTGCATATTCTCATGGCCTGTGAAAATAATCGTTCCGCCAAGGCGAACCCACCGCAGCATCGCGTCCACTTGCGAAGGCCTAAGTTGACCTATGTCGATATCGCCCAGGGTCAGCATGTCCAGCATCGAATAGCCATACCAACGGTCGGGCAGGGCCTGGGGCCGAGCGACTACTGTCTTCAGCCAGCCAAAAGCGGTGGAGTTTTTAGGGTCTTTCAGGTAGCTGCTCGTGTCGCGGGGGATATGGTTTGAGTTTACCATGCCCAGCACTTTTGGCCCGGGGTCGATTTGCAGCAGGTTGCCCTCTTGCGTGTCCAGCAGTTGACCTGTGCGGGCGTTCCATATTTTGTAGCTCTGCCGGCGAGGCTCGATACCCCGGGCCTGTTGCGACTTTTGACCAGCCTGGCCATCGGCCGGGCGGTAGACCAGCTCGACCTCTCGGCGCGACCTGGCTGGGAATATAGCTCGGCGGGAGAATATCGTCTTGCCGGATTTCGGATCGTCGGTGAGACAGCCAACGTCGCACATCGCGTCGGCACCGGTTGCGTTGACAACGCTTAGCCTGCGGGTTGTCCACTGGCCCTGACGGACGAACGGGCCAAACGGGCCTGTGTAGCCCCGGACGAAAACCCCATCCTGGCCTCGTGCCAAACCGGGCAGAAGCAATACGATCACAGCCGCTGCTCCCCACGCCATTGCCCTTGTGTTGTCTCGCATAGCCGTTTTCATATCCACCTTGCCTGCTCGGTAAAATCACCAAGCCACTATGGTCAATTGCAAAAATGTAGCCTGGCCGCCCTCGGCTGGGAAGGTCGTGTAAAAAACACTGGAAATATAGCAAGTTCGACACAGCCGAGGGCGGCTGTGCTACATTTCCGCATAGTTTTGCAATTGGCTCACTAGAATAACAATATCAAACCAAAAAACAAAGACCGCAGTGAGAGATTTATTTCGGATTGCGGATTTCAGATTGTTTCACAAACAGACGGATGGCATAGCCACCAAAGCGGCGGGTGTCATTCCCGCGAGGCTTGTCCTCGACCTGATAGGGGAGCGGGAATCCAGTCTTTTTATTCACCCACGTCGGGTGGCGCAGCTACACTGCGGCTGTTTGCAGGGTAGCCATGTTGAGCGCCCCATAGCTACCCCGCAAGAGACACGCGGTCCAGCCAAGCCACCCGACAGTTGGACGATGTGTTTTTATTTCTTACCCCTCTTCAAATTTATGTCGCTCGCAAAAATAAACTCCGCCAAGGGGTTGACATTTTCTCGCAAGTCATTATCCTGTGTAGTCCCTCGTTGGCCAATTGGCTTACAAGGGCAAGAAGGCTGCCGAATAAAACACAAAAAATTCCTCGATAGCTCAATTGGTAGAGCGAGCGGCTGTTAACCGCTAGGTTGAAGGTTCGAGTCCTTCTCGAGGAGGTAAACGCAATCAGTGGCGGAATTTCGCCCTGTTCAAGTTAACGGAAACGCCCAGTCGTAAAATGGCTGGGCGTTTTCATATCCCACTGGTATCAAAGACTTACGGCGATTCTGCCGCCCGCCCCGGCGCTCTCTGTTTCGCGGGCGAAACTTTGGGGTCCGAAAGCAACCGTCACGGTTGCTCCCATTGGCCGAGAATCTGGCCGCGAACTCTCTGACTCTCTCTTTAACAGGCCGGGCCAGGTTAACAGCCGGGTTGCTTCCGGGACCCGCAGTGATTTCGAACTCGCGGGCGCAAGACAACGCCCCGAAGGAGATATCTACGGGGCGTTGCGAAAATCATGTCCTATTCAGCCGATCAGCATCAGGCCTTGTGGCGACGACGGACCATCGCCAATCCGCCCAAGGTCAGGAGGCTCAGCGTGGCAGGTTCCGGAACGACCCATCGAATCGCCGTGATGGCCTCAATATCTCTGCGGCCAGGGAGCTCGCTTGTGATATGTTCATGTGACCATG
>QNCB01000214.1 GCA_003644335.1 Planctomycetota bacterium
CCACTTCCCGCATCATCTCGATATCGTATTTCGTCCGGGCACCAAGCCGTTGGGCTTCGAGCAGTTTGCCCTGGTTTTTCAGGTCTATAACGCACGACTGGAGTTCCCGTTTAATTTGGCTTATCGCATTTTCGACGACGCTTTCGTCGACGATATAATGCACCGCTGGGAAAATAAACGCCTGGTCGGTCGAGCTGAGCACCTCGCCCGTGATGGGGTTTATCAGGCGGACAGCCTCGATTTCGTCGCCGAAGAATTCCACCTGATAGCCGAACTGTTCGTAGGCTGGGTAGATGTCCACCGTGTCGCCCCGGACGCGAAATGTGCCCCGCTTGAAGTCCACATCGTTGCGGTCGTAGTGCAGGTTCACCAGCTGTCGCAGCAACTCGTTTCGCTCGATAGCCAGGCCGACGCGGACCGCTGCGACCGACGCTTTGTAGACATCCGGGCTGCCCAGGCCAAATATGCACGAGACGCTGGAGATGATGATAACGTCGCGGCGATGACTGAGACTGGTCGTGGCTGAGAGCCTGAGTCGGTCCAGATCGTCGTTGCGGGCGGCGTCTTTTTCGATGTAAATATCTCGCTGGGGAATGTAGGCTTCGGGCTGATAGTAGTCGTAATAGCTCACGAAATACTCGACCGCGTTTTCGGGAAAAAGCTCCTTGAACTCCTCATAAAGCTGAGCGGCGAGGGTTTTGTTATGGCTGATGACCAGCGTAGGCCTGCCCAGCTTCTCGATAACATTGGCCATGGTAAAAGTCTTGCCGCTGCCCGTAACGCCCAGCAGAACATTAAACTTTTGGCCCTGGTTTATGTTGGCTGAGAGACGATCGATCGCAGCAGGCTGGTCGCCCTGAGGCGTCATCTTCGATATGACTTTCAAGTCCGGCATTGCTTACCTTACATAAAAACAGCTACCACATATAAAAACAGCGGAACACGAATGGCACGAAAAGAAACGAATGACACGGGAGGGGCATTGGTTATTGGTTTTTCAATGGTCATTGGGTATTTGGGCCTTGGTCATTTTTTTCGGCATTTGGCATTCGTCATTGATTCGGCATTCGGGCTTCGTTATTCGTCATTCGATGTCATCTGTAGCACCGCATTATACCACAAGCCTTGGGCATGCGATATTGTTTCCACGGCCCAGCTGGGCTATAATCCCGCGTATGATTGATATCCACACGCACGCGTTTCCAGACGACATCGCACCCCGGGCCATGACCAGCCTGCAGGGTCGCACCCCCGCTTGGCAAGCGGTTGGCGACGGCACGGTCGCGGGGCTTCTAGCGGCGCTCGACCGGGCGGAGATAGACCTGGCCTGCGTCTGCGCCATCGCTACCAAGCCCAAGATGGTCAAGGGGATTTTGAAGTGGCAGGGGTCGTTCAGCTCCGACAGACTCGTGCCGTTCTGCTCGATTCATCCGCTGGACAAAAACCCCCGCAAATGGCTTAGGCGCATGGCCAGCCAGGGCGTCCCCGCTATCAAACTGCACCCGTATTATCAGGACTTCGTCGTGGACGACGAGCTGCTATTCCCCATCTACGAAGCAGCTATCGAGTTCGACCTGGCCATCACGCTGCACTGCGGACGAGACATAGGATTCGCCGACGACCAGACCGACCGGGCCAGCGCAGCGAGACTCGCTGCGCTGGTGGACAGGTTCCCCGAAATCAGGCTGCTCTGCACGCACATGGGAGGCTGGGGCGAGTGGGACGAGGTCGAAAAATATCTCGTCGGCAAAGACGTCTTCTTCGAAACGTCCTTTGGCCTGACGCACATGCCCCCCGAACAGTTCCAGCGAATCGTCGCCGCACATGGCCCGGAGAAAATATGCTTCGGCTCGGACTGGCCTTGGAACGACCCCGCGACCGAACTGGCAAGAATCAAAAATATCGTCGATGAGGAAACCTTCAAACAAATTTCATTCCGCAACGCCTGCCAACTACTGGGCGTCTAATGTAGCATAGCCGCCCTCGGCTGTGGTTCTTTTTAGGCATTTCACACAAGTCTTCACAGCCGGGGGCGGCTGTGCTACATGATGGAATGACTTGTACTAACATCCGATGGCCCGGCGCGGATTTTCGACAGTCAGCCTACGGATTTGCTCCTCGCCCAAGCCCAGATGCTCCCGCAAGTTTGCCCTGGCCTGGGGCATGCTCACCGCCGAGCCGACCAGATGTGTGCCGTCCGGCGACCGGGCTGCGAGGTCTTCGCCGACGAGCAAATCCCACCGCCCGATGGTATAACGCCCAGGCCCCAGGCCAGCTGCCGCCATCGCGTCGGTCGTTACTATGCACCGCTCCCCAGCCAGGTCGATGATATTTTTCAGCACGAAATACGGCAGGTGCACGCCGTCAGCTATCAATGTCAGCCAAAGTTTATCCGCCAGGGCCAAGGCCCGCTGGATGATATTATCATGGCGTGGCATCTCCGCCGGACAGCCATTGCCCAGGTGCGTGAACATGCTCAGCCCCGCGTCGATAGCCTTGCCCAGCTGCTCCAACGACGCATCACAATGACCCGCCGAAACCACCACGCCGCGGTCAGCCAACATCCTGGTAACCGCCAGGCCCGCGTCGCACTCCGGCGCGAGAGTTACGATCCGCGTCAAACCGTCCGCCGCAGCCAACAGGCGATCCATCTTATCCGCGTCGGCTGGGCAAATCGCGTCCGCCGGGTGCGCACCGCGATAACCCTCCGCCGGATTTATGAAAGGCCCCTCTATGTGGAAGCCCGCGATTAGCTGCCTGGCCAGGGCGTCCCCAGCCCGCAACTCCGCCAGGCGAGCCAGGCGAGCAGACATCACATCGATATCCTCGGTCATAATCGTCACCAACACCCCAGCGACGCCGTCAGCTTGCAGGGCTTGGCAGGCCTGGTGCAAGTCCGCAGACCCCAGCCCGTCGGAGTTAAAATCCACGCCGCCGTAGCCGTTGACCTGAAGGTCGAAGTATCCATGCTCGCTCATAATCGCCAGTCCGTTCCGCAGGCTACAGGCCCGCTGCAATTTCCTCGAGAACCGCCAACCCCTCGCCCAAGGCCTCAGCCGTAATCGTCAACGGCGGATTTATTTTAATAGCACAGCCGCCAATGCCGACCGGGGCGAAGAGCATTACGCCCTTGCCGATGGCCTGGTTCACCATCTCCCACGCAGCCTCGGGGTCAGGCTCAACCGTGCCAGCCTTGGTAAATTGCAACGCGCCGACCAGGCCCGTCGCAGCCCAGCACCCCACCTTCCCGCTGGACGCCTGGGCTATTTTTTCGCAACCCTCAGCCAGCATCGGCGCGAGCTTGGCAGCATTGGCGACCAGATTTTCCTTCTCAATAACTTCGAGATTCGCCAGTGCCGCCGCGGAGCATATCGGATTGGCGGAGTGCGTGCTGGTCATCTCGCCCGGGCCGTACATGGTCATCAGCTCCTCCGTGCCCAGCACAGCCGAGGCCGGCATGCCGCCGGAGAAGCCCTTGCCGCAAGCGACCAAATCCGGCACGATGCCATAGTGCATAAAACCGAACCACTCGCCAGTCCTGCCGAACCCAGCCTGAACCTCGTCGAAAATCAACACCGCCTCGTGCGCGTCGCACCACTTGCGAAGCGACTGGGCATATTCGACGGGCAGGAGCGTGGCATTGCAGCCTTGGTAAGTTTCGCCCATTACGCCGCAAACATCTTGCGGCTCGACGCCTTGCTCTGCTAGCGACTTTTCGAAAACTTCAAAACTTATATCCTTCTGCCGGAACCCGTCGGGAAAAGGCACCTGCACGAAACGATGATCCGTGTCGCCGATCCAACTTTTCAAAGCAGGCGAACCG
>QNCB01000215.1 GCA_003644335.1 Planctomycetota bacterium
CATGTGGTTATCTTCTACAAAGACGACCACATGCAGGGAGCGGTTCCTCAGTTCCGGTTACTTGGGGAGTTTGAAGTCGTTGGATGGACGTACACGAACAGTCCGAGCGGACGCGCTCTTCAGCTTGACTGTGTGAGTCCGGTACAGATTTTCAAACAACTCCACTGCTTCTACATGTCGTCAATGGACGATATCGTTGCGGCGCAAGGACTGAGTGGAGATGCGTCTGCGGCAACTCAGGCTAAAGTGTTTTATCCTACGTCATTATTTCTTGAGGGATTGTTTCGTATTTCGGAGGCGGCTGAAGGAGATCCACAAGGAAGTACTGTCCCTTCAGATGACTTCATCAAACGTCCCATAGATTTCGTGACTAACGTTTTTCGTGCTGTACTACTTCCGATTGATAACAGTCCTGAGTCTATAGCTAGTCCGAACGCAACTACTCAAGATGGACACATCCCACGAGACGCCGCAGCTGTACCGGGAAAGAACTTCTTTGCACGGTGGTGTTTACGCACTCAGTTTCATGCTAAGTGGTGTGCTCTTCCGATGTTTGAAGATGACACGCCTGTTCCAGCGTATTCTTTTCGAGGCGAAGGGGAGCCCTCACCCGAAGAAGAAGCAGCTGCCGGTGAGAAGGGGCATCTCTGTTTCCCGCTGGTAAAGGCAGTCCAGGATTATCAAGTTGTGGAGGCGCTACAGCAGCATATCGGAGCTAGCGTTGGGAATGCTGGGAGTATCTGGGATTTGTTGAAGATGGTCTACTCCCAGATGTATATGGAGCTTGCGATGATTCCATGTCCTCCTGCAGGTGCCATACAGAAAAAGACGGGACACATAAAGGCGGGAGGAGGTGCCACGTCTGATGAGTACTTTGGAATTCGCTCTTTCTTCGTGAAACCTCAGTGTATCTTCGGGTTGCCTCCGATTTGTAATGTGATGTTCCCCTCCGTGATCCAGAACTTCACTTTCCAGGAGACGTACATTACGCAACCTACGCGTTTGTACCTGGGAGAGTCTTTCTTGTCGCACATGTTGGACCCCGATTCTCGCTTAGGTGGGATCACTGAGCAGCTACTGACTACGGGATTTCCTCCGGTAGTGAAGAACCGAATGCGACAAGCGATCAATTCGACACACGTTAACAACAAGAATTTTCTGGTAGAGCCGGAAGAGCTCTACAAAGGACCTGTGAGTCGTCGCATGAATGCGCCCCCTTGGATGTATCTCTTGCAGCAAAATGCTAAGGGTACGCAGGAATCGCCGGGGGCTTCACCATCTCCTGAGGACGAAGCAGCGTTAGCGGCCATAGGAGCAGGAGGTACTGTTACAGGTCTGGGAGCTCTTTTCGATAAGTATGCGGAGTACGAATACTACCGATCTAGGTTCGCGGAACGTCAGGGGGGCGTTTCAATGGTGTTCAATCCTTATATTCTTCCGGGTTTTCCCGGAGTGGTTTATGATCAACGAGCATCCGGGTTTGACGTTCTCGGTTATGTGATGTCAGTTACGCATTCAATGTCGGCTGAACGCACGGGGGCGCACCAATCAACCCAAGTGAATTTGAGCTTTATTCGTACGCTTGATGAAATCGTCGATGCTATTTTTGGGGTCACAGGTGTGTCGTCCCTTACGGCATTAGTATCTACTGACTCTTATCCGGCGGAGCCTATTCCTAGTGTTCGAGATGTCTTTCAGAAGCAAGAGTCAGCGGAGGAATTTTACAAGATCCTGCTGTACGGTCCCGAGTATCCGGGGAAACAGCAGAAGTCTTGGCATAAGAATGATATCACGGACGGAGAAGAGAACCCTGTTACAGGGGTTTATGACCGAACGCCTACGCCGGAATGGGCTCCTGCGTTTGATGGAGCCGACGAGGCTCTGCGTGCGATTTCCCGTCCTGTATGTACATTGAAGGAGTACATTGAGTCTTACCACCAAAGAGACATAACAGAACTTTTGGCTGATGGAACAGTACGTGGGGAGTACCGTTCGTTCTACACAGAAGTAAACAACCCGTCTCCCCCTCCTGGAGGAGCTGTTTTTTGGGGGCGCATCTATAAGAACACACCCGCAGAGGAGAACTATAAAGCGCCTGAAGATGTCGTGAACGTTTCTCAAAGTGAGGATACGGCGTCACAAGATACGGTAGTGGCCGGGGACATTGCCAAGTACGGACCCGTAGATGAATGGCGTATCGCTTCCCCCCAAGAAGTACCTGACACAATCAAAGATTGGGACAAGATACTGGAAGAGTATCGTAAAATATTAAGGAGCGAAGAAGGCAAGGTCGCTCCTCAGGAATAGGGATGTACACTACACGACAACAAGAAGATCTCGATCTGTGGCGTGAATGGAAGAAGACTAAGAGTCCAGTCACACTCGAGTTGTTGCTCAATCGGTTGGCGCCGTTGATTAATCGTGAAGTGGGTAAGTGGGGGGCGACTGTTCCTCGAGTAGCGCTTGAATCCAAGGCGAGGATTCTCACGATTGAGGCACTTGAGAACTACGACCCCAACCGAGGAGCCGCCATCGGTACGCACGTCACTAACCGTTTGCGTAAGCTGTCTCGCTTTGTGTATCCGTATCAGAATGTCGCACGATTGCCCGAGAATAAGCAGTTGCTATTCAACACATTTCAAGTAGCGCAAAACAGGCTCTATGATGAACATGGTCGTGAGCCCACGGTGGAGGAAATTTCGGACGAGCTTGGCTGGGCGAAAAAGAAGGTCACTGATTTTCAACAGTCTTTTGGAAGACGTGAGTTGGTAGAGTCCGAAGGAGCTTTTATTGATGATGATTCTTCAACTAGTGGTCTCGTGGACTTCTACTATCACGGGTTGTCTCCAGACGATAAACGACTGTTTGAGGATATCACTGGATATGGAGGTAAGCGCTCGTTATCCAACAGCCAGTTGATGTCGAAGTATCGTTTGACACAAGGGCAGTTGAGTTACCGGAAGCGTAAATTTATTGATCAGGTCAAGCGTATTCAGCAAGGGAGGATCTGATGTCGCTGACTGATGAACAGAAAAACGCGTTTGAGATGCTCAAGGAAAAGATTCCTGCGGATCTCGTTCCGGGGTACAATGTAAGTGCGGGGGATGATGTACAACCCCAAACCGCATGGCTCAAATCAATGCAGAGGTGGAGTAAGGACTTAGGCACTAACGCTTACGCTTACTTCAACTATATTGGTCGGGGCAAAAAACTCGGGAAGCTTCGGCGACGCCCTACAAAGGTTATGAGTGCTGAGGGGTTCCCCCCTTGGGTATCCGTAGCGTACGCCTATCCGCCTCCCAGAGCGTTTTATACTCCCGCCAAACCCCGTGAGGTTAAGCATATTATTTTCCACTCTTTCGGTCACGGGTGGATGGCAGCGTATGTCAAAGGGAAGGGTTGGCGTGGGTGGATGAACTCCAAATCCAAGAGGAAGGGAGTTCAGGTGTACGAGTTGGATGGGAAGACAGTTTACGTACCCAAAGGTTCGGATGAGAATCTGCACCATCCGCAGAAGTTTACTGCGGGGTTGAGTAATTGTTTAAATTCGGCGATGAAAGCGTCGGCGCACTTCTTTATTGATCGCGCTGGGAACTTGGTGGTGATCGGAGACTGTAATGACAGTTTCTTTACTTCGAATGGTCTTGACCGTTATGGGGTTGGGATCGAATTTGAAGAAGCGTTTTACGTGGTAGAGCACCCATCCAAAGAGCCTGCACGATTCCGTTCGGGTGGAGATCCTCCCGGGACTAAAGGTAACGTGGAGCATGCGGCATACAGCCCGCTGCAGCTCCTGACAGCC
>QNCB01000216.1 GCA_003644335.1 Planctomycetota bacterium
GTGGGCTGTGTTGTTTATACTTTTTATCAGGCCATGCAGCATTTTCATACACTCTGTCGCTACCGAAGTTAGTTCTCTCAATCGTGTCTCGTCAAGATAACCTAAGTTACGGCAAAGAATCAACTGCGTTTCAATTTCGTACAGGCTCCCGCGTGCAATACGCAGAAACCTCACATAATCCGCTGCTGTGCCGCGTCCATATCCTTCAGCTATATTCGACGGCACAGATACTGCCGCACGACGCAGCTGCTGAACTAGTCCATACAATTCTCCAGGCGGAAAAGATGACGACTCCTTATAAATCAACTTAACCAACTCACAACCACTCTGCCAAACTTTAAGGTCTTTATAACTCCGAATTGTAGTCATATATCACCCACAATTATCCAATATCAAAACCAACCCCACCTACCTATTCCCTACATCCCTATCCCCTATTTGCCCATTGCCCATTGCCTACTTGCCTATTCCCTGCTTCCCTATTGCCTACTTGCCTACTTGCCTATCCACTATTCTTCATACTCCTCTACAATCTCCAGGCAGACGCTTTGACTTTTTACTGTATCCAGTTTGTCGATTTTCGCAAGGGCGTCGCGGACGTCGCCTTCGCGGGCTTGGTGGGTAGTAACCACAACCGGCACAATTCCAGCTTGGCCCTCAGCTGGCTCGTGTTGCAACAGCGACGAGATGCTTATTTCGCGCTCGCCGAGTATCGCTGCTATTTGGGCGAAGACGCCGGGGCGGTCCTCGCAGAGAATCCGCAGGTAGTATCTGCTTCGCACAGCTTCGAGGGGCGACTGACAGGCCTGCTCTGCCCGGTCAGGCCAGACGCCCAGCTGCGAGAATGTCCGCTGGGCTGAACCGACCGCGACGGAAACCAGGTCAGCCACTACAGCCGACGCGGTCGGCATGCCGCCAGCTCCGCGGCCGTAGTACATGGTGTGTCCCGTAACGTGTCCATAGACGCTCACCGCGTTGAACGACCCCGCCACCCACGCCAACGGATGGGCTTTGGATATGAAGGCTGGGCGAACCCGCAAGCTCAGCCCGTCCGCCTGCCGCTCAGCGATGGCCAGGAGTTTCAGCACGTAGCCCAGGTCTTGGCCAAAAGCTACGTCGCACAAATCGAGCTTGTCAATGCCAGCTGTGGGAATGTCGTCGAATTCGATTTTCTGCCCGAACGCCATCGCGCCGAGGATAGCTAGCTTGTGTGCCGAGTCTTCGCCCGAGACGTCCAGCGAGGGGTCAGCCTCAGCCAAGCCATCTGCCTGGGCCTCTTGCAAGACCGCTGCGTAGTCTCGGCCTTTGGTGCTCATCTCGCTGAGAATAAAATTGCACGTGCCGTTGACGATGCCGAACATCGCGTCGATTCGATTGACAATCAGCCCCTCGTTCAATGCTCGGATTATCGGCACGCAGCCGGCACAGCTGGCTTCGAACGCGATGCACACGCCACAGCTGCGGGCCAGGGCGTAAAGCTCCGTTCCGTGATGGGCGAGCAGGGCCTTGTTCGCTGTAACCACATGCTTGCCAGCCCGGCAGGCCCGCTCGATAACCTCTCGCGCAAAACCAAGCCCGCCGACCAGCTCGACGACGACATCGACCGAATCGTCAGCCAGCACCTTGTCGTAATTATCGCACAGCAAATCTTCAGCCAGGCCCGTCTGCCGAGCGACGGAGAAATCCAGATCGACCACATATTTCAGCTCGATATCGCAGCCTGAACGCTGGGCAACAATATCCGCGTCGCGGGTAAGTATGGTAGCTGCAGCCCCGCCGACCGTTCCACAGCCAACTATCGCCACGCCAAGTTTCACCGAATCAGACATCCGCTATCTCCTGAAATCATCAACAAAAACAATTCGCTGAAATCCTATAGGCCAAGGGCTGGAATATCAAGATGCATTCGCAAAAGACACATTCGCAAAATGACGAATAACAGGAAAAATGACCAATGCCCAAATACCCAATGACCATTGGTCATTTTTTTCGTCATTTTGAATTCGTCATTCGGTTTTCGTTATTCGAGCTTCGGAATTCGTCATTCTCTATTGCCTACTTGCCTATCGCCTATTGCCTGTTCCCGATTTTCCTTGCGAATTGCTTGGCTTGGAATTAAACTTCGTCAAGTTATGAAGCCGATAATGACAGCCAATCAGGTGGGCAAGGCGTTTGACGGGTTGTACCAGGCCGTGGTCTCACACCTGCCCGAAGACAGGCGTATCGCTGTGGTAGGCGTCCGCACTCGGGGCGAGGTTTTGGCTCGGCGGTTTGTCGATAGACTCGCCAAAGACGCTCCCGACCTGTCGGTGGATTTCGGCATTCTCGATATCACTTTTTATCGCGACGATCTTTCCCGCCGGCGGGGTGTGCCGATGGTTCGAGCTACGGAAATAGACTTCGACCTGGACGACGCGTGGGTTCTGCTGATAGACGACGTCATCGAGACAGGCCGAAGCGTCCGGGCTGCGCTGGACGCGCTTCACGATTTCGGCAGGCCCAAGTTCGTCCGCCTGGCTGTGCTTATCGACCGAGGCGGACGAGAACTGCCCATCGCGGCGGACTTCGTCGGCAAAAAACATAAAGCCCCGCATGGGGAACGAATCCAACTCAAATTGAAAGAAACCGATGGCCAAGAGAGTGCCTATCTCGTCCAGCCGGGCGAATAAAACCGCCGGGCTGAAAAAAACAAAAAAATCCGCAAAGCTCGCCGACCCCGCCAGCCGCGAGGTTACCGCGGAGGAAAACTTCGTGTGGAATCGCAAAGACCTGCTGGGCCTGGACGAGCTTTCACCCCAGGAAATAGTGCATATTCTCGACACTGCGGAGAGTTTCAAAGAGGTCTCGACCCGCTCGATAAAAAAGGTGCCCGCCCTTCGCGGCAAGGTTGTCGCCCTGTTGTTTTTCGAAGATTCCACCCGCACGCGGATGAGTTTCGAGCTGGCTGCCAGCAGGCTGTCCGCTGACACGCTGCTGTTTACCGCCAAGGGCTCGAGCGTGTCCAAGGGCGAAACCACCATGGACACCGTGCGGAATATCGAAGCGATGGGCGTGGACGTCTTCATCATGCGGCATGGCCAAAGCGGCGCGGCGCACCAGGTCGGCCAGAAGGTCTCCGCCAGCGTCATCAACGCTGGCGACGGCTCGCACGAACACCCCACGCAAGCACTGCTGGACATCTTCACCATCCGCCAAAGGCTTGGCAGGCTGGCGGGGCTGAAGGTCGCCATCGTCGGCGACATCGCACATTCACGCGTTGCCCGCAGCAATATCCTGGGCTTGCAAAAACTCGGCGCCGAAGTCGTCGTCGTAGGCCCGCCAACGCTTGTGCCGAAAAAAATCTCCGCCATGGGCTGCACCATCTCCCACAGCCTGGACGACGTGCTCGAAGAAGTCGACGTGATAAATATGCTGCGGATTCAGTTCGAACGCTTCGGCGGTGGGCTTTTCCCCTCGCTGAGAGAATATCACCAACTCTACGGCATGACAGCCAGGCGGCTGGCCCGGTGCAAAAAAAATATGCTCATTATGCACCCAGGCCCAATCAACCGCGGCGTGGAAATCACCAGCGAAGTAGCCGATGGCCCAAATAGTTGCATCCTCCAACAGGTAACCAATGGCCTGGCTATTCGGATGGCAGTACTGTACCTCGTAGCACAAGGCAAGTAGGCAAGTGGGGATTAGAGCAATTTAAGTATGAGGTGCCGTATTGCCGATAGAGTTGGTATGGCATGGATAGCTACACAAGAGATACGGGAACGGGCGATTGCGGCCTATGACGCCGGGCAAGGA
>QNCB01000217.1 GCA_003644335.1 Planctomycetota bacterium
GAAAAAATGTCGGAAATCGCCTGTGAATGTTTTTTTCAAGTCAGCATCCTTGCTATCGCACCAGACCAGGATTTTATTCGATTAGGTAACAAAAAGTCCATAGCTTACACGGATTTTTCGAAACGAAATAATACGAAAAAACTTCGTGCAATTCGTTTTTATTCGTGTAATTCGTGTTCCGCTGTTTTTGTTCATGCGTTGCTATACGCTTTTAGGACATTTCGGCCTGATCGCATCTTGGTAAGATGCTCAGCGGTTTCCTTGCTCTTGGTCGCCAGCGTCAGGCCTAGCGAATAGTGCAAGCCATGGATTTCCCGAACGTGTTCGAGACACTCCCAGGTCATCGGAGCCTGGGATTTTGAAACTTGCTCCAGGTGCTGGGCTACAGCGTCGCCCAGGGAGGTGAACTCGTCGAAGTCTTCCCGGGCGAGGCATTGGGTTTGCTGATCCATCAAGGATCGCAACTGGGCCAAAACTTCCTCCAGTTGGGCTGGGTCTGTTATGGTTTGCGTGTCGCTCATGCTACCTCCTGCATTCGGGTTCGTTCCAGTTGGTGGTCGATATCTTCCAGCAAGTCGCGCGCTTCCGTTTTGTCGGGATCGCTGGCCAGTACCGTCAGCAGCGCTTGCTTGGCCTGGATAAGCTCGCCCTCGCGGGCGTAAAGCGACGCCAGGCAGAACAGCACGGAATGGTCGCTGGGATGGCCATCCAGATACAACTCGAGATAATGAATGATTTTCGAAAACGTCCCCATCTGCGAAGAAGCCTGGAACAGCCCAAGCAGGGCGAGCATATTGTTGGCGTCCAGTTCCAGGCATCGCAGGTACATTTCGAAGGCTTGGGGAAATCGGCCTTGCTCTTGGTGTATCATCGCCATGCCGCCATAGGCCTGGGAACAATCCGCGTCGATGGTCTTGGCGGTCTGAAATGCCCGCATAGCCAGGCCAACCTGACCCTGCTGCATAGCAACCACACCCAGTCCGACGAAAGGCCCAGCCTCATTCGGAGCCAGCACCGCAGCCTGGCGATAGCAAAGCTCAGCCTGGGGATAGTTCTCGACCGAAGCATGGCAGTCGCCCATCTCCTTCAACTCCTCATAGCTCCGCCAGCCCTGACGATACTCGTCCAATTCTTCCTGTCGAATCAATCGCATCTTTGTCCTTCGAAAAAAGTTATCCCAGCACTTATTTGCCTTGCTCCGCAACAGTTGGCGGGGTTGGTAGTTATACCACCTAGCTTTAAATTTTTGCAAATAAGTGCTGGGTCAGTTATCAGTAAAAACAAAAACAGCAAAATACGAATGAAAACGAATTGCACCATGAAGCTCATGAAGGAATTGAAGATTGTTTAGTTTTTTTTTAGATAACAAAAAAAGTACTTCATGCTCTTCAAGTGCTTCATGGTGAATTTTGTGTAGCTGTGAACGGTTTCGTATTTGCTTTGTGTTTATAAGTGCAAACGCCGTGCCTGTTTTGGCTTGTTGGAGAATCTTATTGTTTCAGCTTGTTTCCGTGGTTTTTTGAGGTTTCCACAGCAAATAATAGCTCCGCCAGGCCTACGCAAAAAATAATCAAAAAAAATTAAACGCCACAACGAGTAAAAATTGAACAAGAGAGGAGAGAGAAGTCAGGATTCAGAAGTCAGGATTCAGGAGGGGGGAGTCAGAAGATAGAAGAATGGGTAGCCATGATGATTTCGAATTTGTTTTGAAGTTTAGATGTTCGAATTTCGACATTCGTATTTGCTGTTACTTGATGTAGTCCATTAGTGATAGGCTTAGCGCTTTTCCTGCCACTTGCAGCGAAGCCTGGTACAGTGTTTGTGATCGTGCCAGTTCCGTTGCCAGTTCTACTATGTCCGCTTCCTGCAGGCTGCTTGCCTGGCTGGTATTATTGTACGAAAGTGTCTCGATGGTCTTGCTGAATTGGTCCAGCCCGCCGAGCCTGCCACCTACTATCGTAATCCGCTGCCGGAACGTGTTGCTGATTTCTCCAAGCGATTCCCCAGCCCGGGTGAGGTGGTTCGTCTGCTCCTCGGTGGAGAGGCCCCTTGTGTTCAGCATCATATCGCGAACGTGGACAAGCGTGTTGAACAGGTCGCCCGTGCCGGGAACCCGAACAGCTTCGCTGCCTGCCCGCGTGATGTTTTGCCCATCTATATAGAGGAATCTGCCGGTGTCCGGGTTGGTAACGGAGATATTGTCGTCAGTGAAATCGATAGCTGAAGCTGGGCCGTTGTTTATGGATAGTTCGCCGTTGCCGGTGATGTTGAACGTGCCGGTTACCAACGCGCCGGTTACGTCAACGTGCGCCACGTCGCCGGATGAGTTTGTCAATTGCAGGTTTGTCTCCGTGCCGAGATAGCTAACCGCGTCGCCGCCGTCGAGGGAAATGGTTTGGGCGACGGTGTCGATGGTAACCGAGTGCGCGCCGAGTATGGTGTCGTCAGGCCCGCTGCTCGTCCCAGCAGTTAGGCCCGTCGCTGCGGTATTAAAATCGGTCGTCGTATGGCCAACGTCAAGCCAAATGTCGCCTCGCACGTTGGACGTGCCAACTCCGCCAGCTGCGCCTGTGTTGCCGAGGAGTTCAGGCTCTCGCCGCCTGTTGCTTCGGAAGATAGCATCGCCGACAAGCTGGCCTGAGAAGTTCACGCCAGGAGCGACCGGGACAGGCTGCTCCGCCTGGCTTCCCTCGTATGTTACCGATGCGATTTTGCCGTTTTCTCGGGTAACGCTATATGGGGCGTTTTGGCTGTCTGCTCCGGCGAAGATATATTTGCTTAGAACCTTGTGATTGGCCAAGCCTATCATTTGCTCGAGGATGCTGTCGATTTCCTCGCCCATCGCCAGCCTGTTTTCGCCCTGATATGTGCCGCTGGAAGCCTGCGTGATAAGCACGTCCGCTCGCGTGATAAGGTCGGACATTGAGGACATCGCATTGTCAGCTCCATTTAACGAAGCCTCGACGATGCCTATATTTGAAGCGTATTCGTCCATCGACTTGGCAGTGTCCGCCAGGGTCGCGATGCGATACGCATTGGCTGGGTCGTCGGAATATCGAATAACCTTCGACCCGCTGGATATCTGCTCCTGAAGCCGAGCGAGATTATTCGTGTGGTAGGAAATACCCCACATCGCATTGTTATATATAGAACCCCAGCCAGCCATGATAAAAACCTTTCTATAAGTTATCAGTTGTCAGTAATCAGTAATCAGTAAAAGCAAAAACAGCAGAACAGTTTTTAGTAATCAGTAAAAGTCCACGGATTACACGGATTTTTAAGAAGATTACACTGATTTTTTTTGAAAAAGTAATCAGTTTCCAGTAATCCGTAAAAGCAAAAAACTCCGTGTTTATCAGTGTCTATCCGTGGTTCGTTGTTTTGTTTTTTTACAACAATTCATTTTCGCGTTCTTTCGCGTATTTCGTAGTTTATTGTTTCTGTTGCTGTTTTTACTGATAACTGATAACTTTTCACAACAAATCCATCAGGTTTTGCATCGCCTGATCTTGTACGCTTATAAACTTACTCATAGATTGAAACATTTGTTCGTATACGATCAATTTAGCTGCTTCTTCGTTTGGGTTTACTCCGCTTATTTGGTCTCGCTGATTTTCAATTTCTTTTGCCGAAGCCTGCATCGCTCGGTGCCTGGATTCCCTCACCATAACCTGTTGGCCTATTCCCGCGGAGATGTCGTAAAAATAGTCCATAGGCCTCTTGTTATCCAGGCCCGTCATCGTCATTTCGTCCAGCCGGGCCAGTCTTTGAGCAGCCAGGCTGTCTCCGC
>QNCB01000218.1 GCA_003644335.1 Planctomycetota bacterium
ATGTCGGATAATGAGACAAATTCCCCGTCTGGCCTGGCTGGTTACTCGCCGCCTTTGCTTCGGCCTGGCGGTTGGCTGGGCTGGTGCGCGCTGGTTCTGATGAACATGTTCTTGCTAAGCGCAGCGGGGCTGTTTTGGCAGTATCTGCACTCCGGGCGGTGGTTCGATTTTTCTGCCCAGGCATTTGGGCGAGACCTCACCACGCCGCTTGGCACGGTGCTGCTGCAGCCTTTGGATATATTTTCGTATCCGTGGATGATCCTGATAGCTGGGGGAACCCTGGCGGTTTTGATCGTCGTGCCCCTGGCGACGGCGGTGATGTATCAGCTGCTGCTGTCGCTGATTTTCGTAGCCATCGTCGCGGTGGTCGCCCACAGCCCGATGCTCGCCCTGGCCCTGGCTGCGGGTTGCCTGGTCGCCGGGCGAACGAAACTTCGGCGGGACTATCCCATGGTCGCGCTGCTGCTTGGGCTGGTGCCGGTGTGTCTGTTTTTATATCTCCTGGCCTACCCGGGAATAGACGCCACAATGCTCCTGCCCCTGCAGCGATGGATTCTCGCCCTGCCGTTTTTCCTGGCGATACTTTTGGCTATAATGGCTGGCGGAGTAGCGGTTATCCTGGCCACGGCTGGGCGCCTCCGTTCCGGCGTTATTTGGCCCGGCGCTGGTATTATCATCCTGGCCTCGGCGGGGCTGTTCTACTGGCAAATCGGCCCAGCTGAGCTGCACTACGCTATTCTCACCAAAACCGTCTCGCCGGGCGACGCTATTTTCGCGCCCGTGCCGCGCGAGGCATGGATAAAAATCCACGGCGAGGGGCTGGGCGAGCAAGCTCTCACGCTACGGATAAATGACGACCTCGAAGCTCGGCGGGCCAGGTTGGCTAGTCATTGCGAGGAGTTTTTGCGACAATATCCCAAAAGTCCCCGCGCGCCTTCGGTAGCCTGGCTGCGGGCGCAGTGCGAAAGTCTTCAGCTCGACGCGCGCGGCCTGGATAGCGGACTGATAAGTTACACCGCTGCGTTCGTGCAGCGAAAATCGACGGACGCGTGGGAAAGCCTGCTCGAAAAATATCCGACATCCCGCCCCGCTGCCCTGGCGAGATGGCATCTGGGCGTGCTCCAGTTGCGGCTCGCTGCCAGTGGGCCTGGCCCGTCCGCTCTGGCCTGGGCCAAGCTGGCAAGGGGCACTTTGCGTCAGGCCCAGCAGGAATTGCGGGAGGTCGTAGCGGATCTTCGCGACGAGGACACCGCTGCCGGCGGCGCGGTGTTTGGCAGGTCTGCCTTGTTGCCGGGCAAGCAGAATTACGAAAACGCGCTGTTCGCTGTGGAGTGTTTGAACTGGACTATTGACCGCAATGATGTGCTTACCGACGCCCGCTGTGCCCAGGCCCTGGCCAGGCTGACCGGAGCCAATCCGTATCGACATCAATACGACGCGGAGATAAAAGCCCTGGCAACAGCTCCGGACTACGCTCAGACCAAGATGGCGGACAACCTGCAAATAGCCCAGGCCAAGTTGCATCGCAATGTTTACGACCGGGCTGAGGCACTCAAAGCTATCGCCGCTGACCAGCGGACGGACGCAGCTATCGAAGCGTTTTACGAACTTGGAAGAATCTCGATGCAGACAGCCAGTGCGCGGGTAATCAGGCTGTTGCTGAATCGCCCGGAAGAGTATTTCAAAATCGTAATCGCTGCGCCGCGGAACCCCTGGCAAGGCCGGGCTGCGGAAAATTTACTTTGGCTGGGGTCGACCGCCCCGGCGGAGCAAAAGCCTTGACCGGGCCGGGGGATATCCTGACCAAGGTGCCGGGTGGGGCGCATCGCAGGGCCAGGGTGTTGGTGGCCTCAGCCTCGGTAGGTGCGGGACACAACGCCGTAGCCGAGGCTCTCTGCCAGGGCCTGGCCGGGTTTGCCCCAGAGGTGGAAGTTAAATGCGTCGATGTGCTGGACTATACATCCAGGCTGTTTCGCGCGAAATACGCAGCAGGCTATTCCCTGGCTGTTACCAAGTTCCCGCGAGCATATGGCCTGTGTTACGCGTGGAAAAACCGTTGGGCCGGGCCGAGCCTGACTGGCAGTGAGCGTCGCAGGCTTGCAGCTGATACTCGAAGCCTGCGAAATTTCACAGCCTTCGTCCGCCAATTCCAACCCGACCTGGTAGTCCACACACATCTGCTGGCTGGGCCTGTGCTGGCGGCCCTTGGCGAGGCTGGGGGTATTTTCTCGCCGCAGTGGGTCGCGGTTACCGATATTCTGCCGCATCGATGGTGGTATAGTCCGGGCATTGGCCGATGGTTCGTTCCGCAACAGCCGACCCAAACGGTGCTGCAAAATTGGGGCGTCCCGGCGTCTCGGATAACTCTCAGTGGCATGGCCATCCAGGCCAAGTGGCACGAGCCGCTCCCGCCCCGGGCCCAGCTGCTGGCGGAGCTTCGCCTGCCGACGGATAAGAAAATCGTGCTGCTCTCCGGCGGGGCGATGTTCACATGCGGGCCTATCGTCGAGATCGCCCGCAGCCTGGCCCGGGCCAGGGGCGATGTATGCGTGGTAGCCCTGGCTGGTCGCAGCAAAAAACTGTTGGGCAAGCTGGCCAGGCTGGCCGAGTCGCGGGCTGGTAAAATTGTGCCGGTCGGGTTCACGGATAACCTGCACAAATACGCCGCCATCGCTTCGCTAGTGATAACCAAAGCAGGCGGAGCGACCACCGCTGAGTGCCTCGCCCGCCCCGCAGCGATGGTGCTGCTGAAACCCGTCCCAGGCCAGGAGCAAGACAACGCGGAGTTCTTCGCCAACCGGGGAGCCGCCGCCATTGTCCGCAACGACAATTACCAAGCCCGCCACGGCGTCGTCGATATCGTGCAAAAACTGCTAGCCGACCCCGCCAAGCTGAAAGAAATCCGCCGCGCCGCAGCCAACCTCTACCGCCCAGGCCGAGAAACCATTACCCAAGCCATCGCCGAACATCTCCGCGAAAAACCATAAAAACCCACGAAAACCCGCGAAACCCTCCACGCGTGAAACAGTTCAACTTTTGTTAGCCTGGGCTATGTACTAATCCACTACTAATATCTACTAAATTAGTACTTGCGCGTGGCGGTGGGGGGGGCAAATTGGCGTGGTGGCGGTGTTTATTCCAAATTGGCGTGGCGGGCTTTGAAGGTTTCGGCGTCTATTTTCAGTCTGCCGGATATCACGTTGAAAACCGCGTCGAGGCATAGGCTTGTGGCGTGCTCGAACACCGCTGCCCGCGTTACGATATCCTCAGCGATGGCTGGGACGATAACGACGTCGTCGCCAAGCCTGGCCAGGGGAGATTCGCCCACGCTGCTGATAACGACGACCCGGGCACCTAGCTCCTTGGCTCGGCGGACGAGATACTCGGTGTAGCACGTGGCGCCAGTGCAACTGATAGCAACCAGCAGGTCGCCCTCACCCGCAGCGGGTGTGATGGTCTCGCCGGTAACATAGGCTGTCAGCCCCGCGTGCATCAGCCTCATGCCGAACATCCGCGCGACCAGCCCGCTTCGGCCCGCGCCGGTAAGGAACGTCCGCTGATAGCTCGGCAGCATGTCGGTGAGTTTCAGGAAACTGTCCCAGTCGATCCGCTCCATCACAGCCTGGATGCGGCGGTACAAATCCTGCCCCGCTACCTTCACCGCGTCGCGGTCTGCTCTACCTGACAGTGGCATGTCCCAGGCCTTTCTTTTCCCAGCGTTGCAGATTCACTACCTTGGCAAGCGTGCTGTTCGTGTCGCGGATTTCCGCTCGGATACGGTTCTCC
>QNCB01000219.1 GCA_003644335.1 Planctomycetota bacterium
ATTGTCCGGTGTATCGAGGCTGGGCAGGGGGAGAAAAAAAGGAGAGATATCGCTGCGGTTCTGAAATATATCGACGAGCATATTCAGGATGGCCCCGAAGCTGCGGCATTGTTGACGAACGACGAGCTGGCCTCTCAGGCGAACCTTTCCCGCGCTGGGTTTCAGATCAAGTTTCGTCAGCAGACCGGCATGAGCCCAGCTGAATATGTCCAGCATAGAAGGATCGAACAGGCTGCGAGTCTGCTTGCCACAGGCCAACATACTATAGTCGATGTCGCGTTCCGCCTGGGGTTTTCGTCCAGCCAGTATTTCGCAACGGTGTTCAAAAAATACACGAACAAACACCCCAGCGATTATCTGGCTTAGCGCAAAGACGCCCCGCAGTCCCGTGCGACGATCGCCATAGTTGCAAAATGGCCTGCTATTTCATGACGTTTGCTTCCGGGATTTTCACTCGGCTGCCTGCGCCTTGACACTTCATCTTCTGGAACTTGTCGCCGATGTAGTCTTCGTTGAACGTTACAAGTTTATACATCCAACATTGGCCATCGGTGTCTTTCACCGCTACGCAGGCGCGGATGTATCTCTCCAAAATCGCGCCGGAGATTTTATGTCGGCGGAGGAACCAGTCCTTGTCGATAATCACGATGCGGAGGATCTTGCCCGCCCAGGCTTTGTTGCCCGTTGCCTTCATCGCGGCAAGCATGCCAGCTTCCATTTCCTTGTCCGTCCGCTTGCCCTTGGGCATTACAATGCCCTTGGTGTTCAGCGCGTCCAGCTCTTTGTACAGGTTTTCGTAGGATTTAAAGTCGCCGTCGATAGTGAACTCGCCGGTAGCCTTGTCGCCATAGCGGTAGAAAATCAGCTTGAGGGTCTGCTTCCCAGCTGGGAGCGTGGATAGCATTTTGGTCAGCTGCATAGGCCCGCCACGCTTGCCGTAGCGTTCGAAAATCTTGGCGTAGATAATTTTCGGGTTGTCGTAAGCGGTAATTTTTTGCGGGTCCGGCGCGATATCCAGCACGAGGATTTTGCTGTCCAAAGCTTCGCCCTTGACCTTGACGCCAAACGAACATTTGTACTTCCCGTCGAGATGACACTTGATTTCAAAGCCCAGGCTCGATGAACCCTTAGCCATCTCTTTCATCGTTTCCTTGAGATAGACCACAGAGTAAATTTTATCCCCAGCCTTGAAGTTCGTGGTAAGATTGGCAGGCTTTTTAGGGTCTATCGGCGTTTTAGAGAAAACGATATTGCCGCCCACCGCAGCAGGTGCCGCGGCAGCTGGCGCATCTTTGGCGGAGTCCTTCGCTGAGGCTTTGTCAATTTCCTTGTCGGTCTTCTTGTTCTTTTCTTCGAGAAGTTTCTTGCTCTTCTCCGCTGCGGACTTAATCTTCCCCAGGTCGCCAAAGCCAGCATAAGCTTCCGCCCCCGCCAATAAAAGCGTCATGCCCAATACAAGAGCCACGTGCAGATTTCGTTTTGAAGTTTCCATGTCATTCTCCTATGCTGGTTGCCAAAAATAGCTTCAATTCCAAACACTGGTACAAAGCGCATTTTTGCGAGACGGTGCATTATACGCACACCCGCATACCCGCGTCCAGCAAGATGCGAGAGTTTTTTTTGCCGTCTCGGCGAGGATTGTCAGGCGAAGGGTTGGTCTTGCAAGCCCAGGCCTGGCGGAATGAACTTGTCTCTCAGCTCAGCTCGGCCTCGCAGTGCGTTTGTAACGACAGCGACCTGGTCAGCTGTCGAAGCTGTCGGGTCGAGGAACAACATCTCGCTGTCGCGCAGCCTGACCAACGACCCGCCGGGGCGCTCGCTGTCCAGGCCCGCGCCGGGCGCCCGGCGAATGGTTATGCCGATCTGCTCCGCCAATTCCAACAGCTTGCCAAGTTTCGTCAATTCTTCCATTTTAGAAACAATCCAGCCTAAACAAATACGAAATACTAACATCGAAATACGTAACCGTTCACAGAAAAGAACCACGAATGAACACTAATAAACACGAATTATCGTAAAAAACAAAGTTTGCCATGAAGTTTTTTGTTTTTTCTTTCGTGTTTTTCGCCGTTTTAAATATCTGTGTCTATCTGTGTTTATCCGTGGTTCTTGTTTTTGTGTGAACGGTTACCAAAACAAAAACAGTAGTAGGTCATGCAACTTGTTGCATGGCAAAAAAAGAAAAAAACTGGATTCCCGTCTTCGCGGGAATGACACTGAAAAAACCAGGCACCAATCAACCAATCAACCGGTCAACTAATCAACCAGTCAACCAGCCAACCGGTTACTCGGTTTCGCGGAGGGTTTGGTCTGTTGTGGCGGTGTTTGTTTTGCGGTTTATGTGTTCCAGCACGGCTGGGGGTACCAGGGCTGAGACGTCGCCGCCCATTTGCGCGATTTGGCAAATCAGGCTCGATGAGGTGAAGGCGTACTCGCTGCCGGTCATAATGAAGACCGTCTCAATGCCGCCCACGACACGATTGGTCAAGGCTACCTGAAACTCGAATTGCAAATCGCTGCTGTTGCGGATACCGCGGAGGATCGCACTGGCTCCGACCGAGCGGGCAAAATCAACCGTCAGCCCGGCAAACGACTCGACGCGAACGCTCGGCATGGGCGCGACGACTTGGCGGATTATCTCGACCCGCTCGTCGTGCGACAAAAGCGTGGTCTTGTCCGGGTTCTCCCCGATGGCTACGATAAGTTGGCCAAAGATATTTACACCCCGCCTGATCACATCGAGATGCCCATTCGTGATAGGGTCGAACGTGCCGGGGAAAATCACTATGCCATCTGGTTCGCTCATCTCTCGCAAGGCCCCTGGACCTAGTCGGGCTAGTTGCCGACGTAAACTTCCCACGGCATGAGCTTGGAGTTCGCGTCAAAGAACCATGTCTCGTCGATATCGTCCTGAATCATGCGGTCGTTCATGTCCATGATCATAGCCACGCGCCGGCGACGCTGTTGCTTGGAGTCCACCATGCCATTGCCGTCGCTCAGGCTCAGGGCAGCTTCGTCATCACAACCGACCGCCAAGGCTGAGACCGCTACGAAAATTACCAGCAGAAGAATTACCTTTTTCATTTCATCATACCTTTCAACTCAACCAGGCCAGGCTGGTTCTGCACTATTTATCGGAAAAAACCCGATATTTCGTGAGTAAAATCAGCTGATGCTCTAGCTGCCGATTTTGCTATACAGTTTCAAATTGATAAACGGGATCAGTTCGTTGCCCACAAAGCCCGCTGGGCCCGGGTTCATAATGTACCATCGCTGCTTGCCGCTGAAGGGGTCAGTAGCCGCTTGGGCGTCCTGCTCGCTGCCAGCCAGGCCCTGGATCCATATCCCCGGCACGGGCCAACCCTTGGTGCGTATGTTCAAATCCAAAGGCTCGGGCGAGGCGGGCCAGTCCGGAACTTGGCCGGGCCTGGTCTTGACGCTATGCTCCACGCCGTCAGTCCCTCGCCAGGCGCGATAGGCAACCTCTGGCTTGGCCTGGTAGCTCGCGCCCCGCAGGGTCGCGCAGACGCAGTCCAGCTTCAGCCAACTGATGACATTTTCGTCAAAGCCCTGTTTGGTGTTGGCATGACGGATGCGGGACTGTGGGACGTTCTTCAGCGGGTTGATAGGCTTGCGAACCTCCACGCGATAAACCTCGCCGCGAATGAGATACTCGGTAACGAGCACCCTGCCGGAACCCAAACCATTGACGCGATTGCGAACCTTGGCCTGACCTGCCGCTATCATCTGGTCAGCCTGGCCCGACTGAATAACGTC
>QNCB01000220.1 GCA_003644335.1 Planctomycetota bacterium
GCTGTTTTTGTTGTTCTGCTGTTTTTGTTGTTCTGCTGTTTTTGTTGTTCTGCTGTTTTTGTTGTTCTGCTGTTTTTGTTGTTCTGCTGTTTTTGCTGTTACTGATAACTGATAACTGATAACTTGTTCATGGAGCTAACTTTCTTGAAACGATTTGACGAAAATCCGCTGCTTACCCCAGCTGACTTGTCGCCTACGCGGGACGACCTGCATGTTGCCTGTACGCTGAACCCTGCTGCGGTTCGGTTTGGCGATGAGATTCTGCTGCTGGTTCGCGTTGGCGAAGCCATCGCAGCCGAGGCTGACTATGTAGCCTATCTTTATTTCGACGCCGAGACGGGCCAACTGGATGTCGGGCGATATCGCAAGGACGACCCGAACCTGCACTGCCCCGACGGGCGAGGCTATTATTATCGCGGGCGGATGGTGCTCTCCAGCATGTCGCACCTGCGGGTAGCTCGCAGCAAAGATGGCCTGCGGTTTACATTCGACCCAGCCCCGGCGATATTCCCCGCCAATGCCTACGAAGCGTTTGGCTGCGAGGACGCGCGGATAACCTTCATCGACGGACGATACTACATAACATACACCGCCGTCTCCGACCGAGGCGTAACGGTAGCCCTGGCCAGCACGAGCGACTTTGTAACATACGAGCGACACGGATTGGTCTTCCCACCGTACCAAAAAGATGTAGCCATCTTCCCGGAAAAAGTGCGAGGTCAATACCTCTGCCGACATCGGCCTTACCAAAGCGAGTTCAACCCCGCCAGCATCTGGACAGCCTACTCGCCGGACCTGCACTGCTGGGGCTATCACGAAATGACCCTCGCGCCAAAGAGCGACACGTGGCAGGAGCAACGCGTAGGCTGTGGCGCCCCACCGATAAAAACCCCGCGAGGCTGGCTTGAAATTTATCACGCCGCCGACCGAAACCACCGCTACTGTCTCGGAGCTATGCTAAGCGACCTGGAACACCCCGAGCGGATTATTTCGACATCCGACGAGCCTGTCCTCCAACCCCAGGCCAACTACGAACTTGAAGGCGTCTTCAACAATTGCGTTTTCTCCAATGGCCTGGTCGTGGACAACGACGGCGGGCTTACGGTATTCTACGGAGCTGGCGACCAGGTATGCGCCGCAGCCAAAACAACCGTAGAAGAAATGACCTCAGCGGCGATGAATAAATAGGCAAGTAAGGAACAGGCAAATGGGCGAGTAGGAGTCCACGGATTACACGAGTACTGGAAGAAGATTACACGGATTTTTTTATCAAAAAAATCTGTGAAATCGAAGGTTCACTAAATCCGTTTTTAATCCGTGAAATCCGTGGACTTTTGATGATAGACAATCACGGCACCCAATCCCAAATCCAAAAGTGTGTGAGATTTTTTCATGGCTTTCTGTAACTATTGTTTTGTACGGATTTTAGCCGTGTTTTGCAGCATAAGATTTACTTCGGATTTCAGATTGCGGATTTCGGATTGTTTCGCGAAACTAGCTCAATCCAAAATCCGAAATTGCCCGGGATAACCAATCAATTTTATGCCCGCACACGATGCCCAATGGTAAGACCAGGGTTTAATCTCGCACACATCCAAAATCCCTAATCCGAAATTGCCTTGACATAAATATTTGCATTGTATATATTATGCATGCAACGAAGGTATGTTGGCAGAATCAGGGAGGCTGGAAATGTCCTTGGATAAGCAATATTCACCTAAATATCAGCTGTTTGCCGACAAAATAGAGCGGCAAATTCGCTCGGGCGAGCTGGCGCCCGGGGCACCTCTCTTGTCGTTGCGAAAGCTCATCGCAGCCAATAAGGTCAGTCAGCCTACCGTTGCAAGAGGGCTGGAAATTCTCTCGCAGCGAGGCTTGCTCAAGCATCATCCGGGGCGTGGGTATTTGGTAGCAGGCCACGAGGCCCCGCCCTTGTCCGTCCGGCAAATCGCTTTTCTCACAGTCCATCTCGACAGCGACACCAGCCTGTATCTCAAAGGCGTGCAAGAGCATCTCGACCACGAAAAATATGCCTGCTCAACTTTCTCCACCCATGCCGACCTGCCAAGGTTCCAGCAGACCATCAATCAGGTCGCCCGGCTAAAGCCAGCCGGAATTGTCCTGACGACCCTCCCGGCGGAAATTTACCCGCTCGATGTTTCGCCCCTGATCGACGCCAAAATTCCCATCGTTGCCATCGAGCCATATCAGCCTGAACTTATTTGCGACCGCGTCCTTATATCTCAGCAGAACGTAGCTGAGAAAACCGTTGGGTATATTCGCGGGCGCAACCTGCAAAACCTCGCTATGCTTATAGGCCCGCCTCATACCCGGGCAGGGACGATAGTGGCAACCTTTAGAGAGAAGCTCAAAGGCATTGGCCTGGACTTGCCCGACGACCGGATATTCACAGTTGATATGTTGCGAGGTTATTCTGACCCGCCAGACCCGTTTATTGACGCTGAGTTGAAAATGGCGGAGCTTTTGGAAAACGGTTTTACCGGCACGCTTATCTGTGGCCACGACTACCCAGCTATCGGCGCCCTGCGAGCCATTCTAAAAGCGGGAATAAAAGTGCCGGAAGAAATCAAAATCATCTCGATTATGAGCTGTGCCGCCAACGGCGCTTCGCCCATGAAATTGACCACGGTAGATTTTCATCCCGCCGAGATAGCCCATGTCGCTACGAAAATGCTCACCCGAAGAATCGAAGGCTACACAGGCCCGCTGGAAGTGCATTATGTGGCAGGCGATCTAATCGACGGCGAAACGACATAAGATTCAGGAGAACTGAGCCATGAAACGAAAGATTATCCCGACATCAAGCCCGCGCGGCTTCACACTCATCGAACTTTTGGTCGTCATTGCGATCATCGCGCTGCTGGTGAGTATTCTCTTGCCCAGCCTGAAAAAGGCTAAGGAACTAGCCCGGCGGGCGGTTTGCTCGTCCAATCAACACAGCATTGTCCTGGCAGCCAACATGTACGCAGCCGACTTCAACGGGCAGGTCCGCGTGGGTGGGTTCGACTGGTGGCCTAGTTGGATTCAACATGACGGGAACCAAGCCCGGGTTAATATGTCCGTTTATTATCCTGATTATTTAGATTCCGGCGAGGTTTTCGGGTGTCCGTCGGACTTGGCTTCGAGCGATCCATGGGCGCGAAAAATTGACAGTTTTGCCGAAACCTGGGATTCGCTCGGCGATTATCCTTCATCAGGCTGGTTTGGCGGATCTACAACAGATAAGAATATCACCAGCAGTTATAATGTCTGGTCGGTGAGAGATCCCGCTTTACCGCATCCTGATATTCGATTCCCTAACCGGGAAATTCATCTACTTGATTCTTTTGTCGCTGATGTTTGGTATCTAACCAATGCAGCCGGTGGCGAGCCTCGCCTTGTTCATGCTGACGGATGGAATGTAGGATTTATCGACGGCAGCGTGCGGTTTGTCGACAGAGACGATTTCGAGGACAACTATGTGGACAGATGGCCCGGGGCTTTTCCGTGGAAATACTGTTACGAATCCCAGTGGGACAGGTATGACGGATGGGGAGGGCAGACCTGGGATTGTTTTGACGATTTTTGATTCCCGCCAGCTTCTGATAGCTGAATTTTCCGATTCATTTTTCCGTAGAAACAAGGCAAGTGGTTGATGTCTACCGAAGAAGCGCCGGGTGCCGCGGTTTGAATAGACAATAAAGTAACCGTTCACGGTATTTTAATACATTTTGAGTAACTATAACATGAACGGTTAGAAAACAAACGAAAGGA
>QNCB01000221.1 GCA_003644335.1 Planctomycetota bacterium
GCGCCAAAGCTGACCACCGCGTCGAAAATCCGCTCATCGTCCGTAGCTACCACCACCCGCCCAGCCAGCGCAGCGTCGCTTACCGCTTCGACAACATGCTGGACAAGATACTTACCCGTCTGCCGCAACAAAGCCTTGCCCGGCAGGCGAACCGAAGCCCAGCGGGCTGGGATAATAATCGTCGCATTCATTGCACAATACTCTCCACTTGCCATCAGCTATGCTTAACTTTACGAACATGTCGCTCCGGGGGGGGTGTCTTTTTCGGTCGTCAGGATGACGACGTCGGATTTTTCGTCGTCGGTCGAAGCTGCGATTAACATGCCCTGACTTTCAAGGCCTCGCATTTTTCGCGGGGCAAGGTTGGCTACGACGATGATGTTCCGCCCCAGCAGCGACTCGTGCGAATAGTATTGCTTTATCCCCGCCAACAGCTGTCGCTTCTCGTTGCCCAGGTCTACCTGCAAGACGAGCAGCTTATCGGCGTTTGGATGGTCCGCCACCTCGACGATCTTGCCGACCCGCAAATCGAGCTTGCAAAAATCATCGTATGTTATGGTCGCCTTGGCTGGGCTTGCTGGCGGTGCTTCTGCGGGGATTTGTTCGCAAGCCGATTCTGGAGCCGGAGTTTCGCTGTCGCTCATGGATTATACCTTTCGTAGTTCGTGTTTTGCGGGGTCTTTGGTTCTGTGTGCCCGGGCCAATTTTTGTCGCCCGAAGTCGCCGCATAAGTGTATAGGCCCGGTCGCATCAAAGCAACCTTGCGGGCAAGGGCTTGCGGGCAAGGGCGCGGCGGCGTGGATATCTTGCCCATGTATTTCGGGTAACCGTTCATGGCTACACAAAAATTCACCATGAAGCACATGAAGAGCATGAAGTTCTTTTTTTTGTTAGCTAAAAAAATCTTCAAGTCCTTCATGAGTTTTATGGTGCGATCAGTTTGTGTATATTTTGCGGTACTTTTCGTGGATAGCTGTGAACGCCTACCGTTTTTTTACAAATAATTCGTGTTTATTCGTGTCCATTCGTGGTTCTAACGCCCTGAACGGCTACGATTTCGGATTGTGGATTTCGTCTTGGACACGATTGTCCTGGCGGGCAAAGTTTGTTGGCTTGGACACTTTGTCTGAGCGTATAATGACGGTGAAAAGACCTCGCAACACAGCCACTTTCGGTTGCCGGAAGAAGTGGTGTGCGTAGGGGCGCGTGGTGCAAAACAGCCGGCGCCCCACCGAGGCCTTTTTTTATGCGCCGCTGCTGGGGGAGTGTGCTCTACTTGCCTACTGCCTCCACAGCCTGGGCGACCTCGGCTGGGGTTATGTCGTCGTAGATGTCTACCTTGCCGATGTCGGTTGGCAGGACCATTCGCACCTTGCCGTGGAGGGCTTTTTTGTCGTGTTGCATTATCTGCCAGATGCTCTCTGCGTCCAGCGGGCTGGTTGTGGTGGGCAGTTGTAGTTTGGCGAGAATTTTCGTAATTCGCCGGGCCTGACTCGACTTGAGCAGCCCGCGGGCCTTTGCGATATGGTTGGCAGCGACCATGCCCAGCGAGACCGCCTCGCCGTGACGGATATTGTCGTACCCCACAAAAGTTTCAATGGCATGGCCTATCGTGTGACCGAAGTTCAAATGGCCTCGCACGCCGGCTTCTCGCTCGTCCGCCGAAACCACCGCCGCTTTGATAGCTACATTGCGAGCGATAAGCCTGGCCATGGTCTCGGCATCGAACGAAAGTTTCTCATCATCGCCCCTGCCGTCGGTCGCGAGCAGTTTTTCAGCGCCAGCTTCGATGAACTCCAACAGCGATTCGTCCCGGATGACAGCGTGTTTGACGCATTCGCCCAGACCGTTGCGAAGCTCAGCCAGCGGGAGCGTGCGGAGAGTTTCGACGTCGATAACAACGCAGCTGGGCTGATGGAACGCGCCGATGAGATTTTTCCCCGCCTGATGATCCACGCCGGTCTTGCCGCCGACGGATCAGCCCACGCAGGCTAGCAGACTCGTGGGACATTGCAAAACCCGCAACCCTCGCAAGGCTAACGCTGCGACGAACCCGCCCAGGTCGCCCGCTACCCCGCCGCCCAGCGGGACCACCAATGTTCCGCGGTCGATAGCTGGGCTGTGGGTCAACAGATCGTCCAGCAGCGTCGAAGCGGTCGCCAGGGTCTTGCTAGGCTCGCCAGCTGGGAAGGGTTTCGCTTGCCAGGCCTTCAAGCCCGCAGCTGCCAGAGCGTCGGTTGCAGCACGTCCATATAAGGGAGCCACGTTGCTGTCGCTGATGACCACAGCCTGGCTGGCTCCGATTTCCGACGCCCACTTGCCCAGCTGACCCAACAGGCCCGCGCCCACGCAAACGTCGTAGCTCCGCGAGCCTAGCTCCACTCGTATTTTTTTCATGATGGCTTCTGCTCCTGATTTTTTTGATATTCGTCCACAGCCCTGGCCAGGTCGGGGTCTATCTCGCCTGGCCCATCAACATCATCCCGGCCTGGCTCGGCGGGGGGTTCGTGTCGTAGCGGACGATAATTTCCAAATACGCCCGCCCGGTGTGGCGGAGATTGCCTGAGCTTTCGTTTGAGGAAGATAAGCACCGCCAAGGCCAGCACCACCGCCAGGAGCAATATCCCGCCCCGCAAAGGCCCGGTTACGGATGAGCCAGGCTCGGCGCTGGCTTGGCTTGTCGATAGTTGCCACGCCAATATGACGGGGTATTTCCGTAAAAACTTTCGGTCGCGGTCAGCTTTGACGATGAATTTGAAAAACACTCCGCACAGTTCATAGGCTAGTGGTTTTTGGAACTCAAGCTGACCGTCGCTTAGGACTTTGCTGGGCTTTGGCATATCGGGCGGCTTGACAGCGGAATAGATTATCACCGGTTGGTTTGGGTCTCGACCAGCCAGGCCATAGAGTGCCCAGACGGCTCGGTCGCTGGGCCAGTATGGGCTTGCGGAAATTTTCTGCTCGTCCACGGTGAGCTTCTCGACGCGGAATATCCGCACCGCCATTTTTAACAGCTCGAAGCGATATCGCCCAGGCCTGGCCAGAAGGTTCGCATGGGCTGGGGCGTCCAGCTGAGCGACCCGGGCTGGCGAGAGTTGGGGCAACTTGGCAAGCTTGCCCATCAGCAGGTAAAATCCGGCCTCCTCAACACTTCCCGTGCCGTCGCGCGTTTCGCCCAGGATCAGCTTCTCGCGGGCAGAGAGACCAAGAGCGCCACAGCTTGCTGGTATCGCGTCGCCAGCCTGGGCGAACTGAGGCAGCAATATCGCCACGACCAACGCAAGGGCCGACTGAACAAAGACGGATTTTTTTTCCCGCAAATTCATAGTTCAGGATTCTATATCCCCAGGCTGAAAGTGTCAAAGAGTATGGAGGCTGGTTGATTGGTTAACCAGTCAACCAGCCAGCTTGGCTATCCAAAAACTTTCATAGCAACGGGCTGGGTCTGGCGGTATCATCAGGCTATGGATAATGTCATCGCACATGGTGTGGATATGGTGGACTGTGCCAGGCTGGCAGCCAGCGTTGAACGGTTTGGTCAAAAGTTTCTGGACAGGGTCTTTACGCCTGGGGAGCAGGAGTACTGCAAAAGCCGCAAGAAGAGCAAGGTTCAGTCGCTGGCCGGTCGGTTCGCGGTGAAAGAGGCTGTGCTGAAAGTCATCGGCACGGGCTGGCGGGACGGCATTGCCTGGACGGACATCGAAGTCCGCAACGAACCAAGCGGTCAGCCTGTCGCACACCTGCATGGCCGATGTTTACAAATCGCCCAACAA
>QNCB01000222.1 GCA_003644335.1 Planctomycetota bacterium
GGCAAGTAGGCAATAGAAAAAATAGCAGTCCACGGATTACACGGATTTTTAAGGAGATTACACTGATTGTTTTTAATCAAAAAAAAAATCCGTGAAATCAGTTTTTAATCCGTGAAATCCGTGGACTCCTGATGTGGACACCTGATAGCAATAGGAAAATTTTGACGATGGTTGAGGAAGTGAAAATATCGGTTGACGACTTGCGAGGCAGGCCTCTTGGGCGGGTTCTGGTCAAGATGGGTAAGCTTACTCGCGAGCAGGTTCATGAAGCCTTGGAAACTCAAAAGGCCAAGGGTGGCCCGTTTGGCCAGATTCTTCTCGACATGGAGTTGATCGACGAGGACACCCGCAGCCAGGCCCTGGCTGGCCAAGCTGGAATGGAGTTTATCGACATCGCGTCGATGGAGATTCCCGAGACCGTCCTGTCGCAGATTCAGCCTCAGATGGCCAATGCCTATAAGGTCGTTCCTATCGAGTTCAACCCGGACACCAACGAGTTGCGGATAGCGATGGCTTCGCCTGACAACTTCCGCGCGACCGACGACCTGCGGACGCTGATGGGTTTCAGCGTTACAGCTGTGGTCGCCAAGGCCAAGGATATCGAGGCGGCGTTGATGAAGTATTACGACGTCCAGCCCGAGAGCATCTCCGACCTTATAAACGCGGTTACCGGCGACGAGCACCTTGCCGTTCTCGAGGATCGCGGTGAGAGCATCGACCTGGAGACCATCAAGGAGATGGCTGACTCGAATCCGGTCAAGCGGCTGGTGAATATGGTGCTGCTGGAGGCCATTCGCAACCGGGCCTCGGATATCCACTTCGAGCCTTTCGAAAACGATTTCAAGATGCGATACCGCATTGACGGCGTGCTCTACGAAATGCTCCCGCCGCCCAAGTCCATAGCTGTAGCCATCGCGTCGCGTATCAAGGTCATGTCGAATCTCGACATCGCCGAGCGACGCCTGCCGCAGGACGGCAGAATCGAGCTGGTTGTCAATGGCAACCCGGTGGACTTGCGTGTTTCGGTTTTGCCGACGATGTTCGGCGAGAGCGTCGTCATGCGTGTGCTTGACCGCTCGAACGTGTCGCTGGACCTCGAAAGGCTGGGCTTGCGAGAGGACGACCTGCAGGTTTTCCGCCAGCTCATCGCCAGGCCTCACGGCATCGTCGTGGTTACAGGCCCAACGGGCAGCGGCAAAACCACCACGCTATACGCCGCTCTGAACGAGCTGAACGACGTAGCGGTGAAAATCCTCACCAGCGAAGACCCGGTCGAGTACGACATCGACGGGCTGGTGCAGGTGCAGATAAACGAAGACGCTGGGCTGACGTTCCAACGTTGCCTTCGCAGTTTCCTGCGTCAAGACCCGGACATTATTCTCGTGGGCGAAATGCGCGACCTGGAGACCGCCAAGATATCCGTCGAGTCGTCGCTGACAGGCCACCTTGTTTTCAGCACGCTGCACACCAATGACGCGCCCTCGTCCATCGCGCGGCTGTTGGACCTTGGCCTCGAGCCTTTCCTGGTTACCGCCACGCTGGAGGCCATCGTCGCCCAGCGGCTGGTGCGAACCATCTGCCCGCACTGCAAGGAGGAGTTCGTCCCCACCGAGGAAGCCCTGATGGAGCTGAACCTGACGCCCGAGCAGACGGCGGGGCGAGTGTTTTATCGCGGCAAGGGTTGCGATTTTTGTCGCGGCACGGGCTACTCAGGCCGAATCGCCATCTACGAAATAATGGTGCTGGACGACGAGATGCGGGACATGATTATCAATCATAAAAGTGCCAACGTCTTACGAGAAGCCGCCCGACGCGCAGGCATGAGAACCCTGCGAGAAGGAGGCCTGCTTGCAATATACGATGGCCTGACCACCATAGAAGAAGTTATAAGCCAAACGACCGTTGATGACAGGGAATGAAAAAGTTATCAGTTGTCAGGATTCAGGAGTCAGGATTCAGTAGAAGCAAAAACAGCAAAAAAAAAAGAATGGATTCCCGCTTTCGCGGGAATGACAAATAACACAAAACAAAACAAGCAAAACAACAAAAAAACAACTTCACGTTCTTTATGGTAAAAAAAACGGTAACTTGAAATTGACAACTTGAACGGAGTTCACAAATGGCTACTTATACTTACGAGGCGATGAATAGTGTGGGCCAGGCTGTTAAGGGTTCGGTCGATGCTTCCAACAACGAAGAGGCGATCGCCAAGATCCGCCAGATGGGCAACTTCCCCACGAAAATAAAGGAAAAGTCCGGCGGTGGCGGCAAAAAAGCAGGCGCCAAACAAGCCGCTTCGCCTTCGACGAAAAGCCAGTCCAGACGCGTGGGCAAGATCAAAATCAAGCTGCTGACGCAATTCACACGTCAGCTTTCGACCCTCCAGGACGCCGGGCTGCCGATTCTGCGAAGTTTGCGGATTCTCCAGGAGCAGCAGAAGCCCGGCATGTTGCGCGTCGCTATTCGCCTCGTCGCCGAGGACGTCGAGGCCGGCCTGAGCCTGTCCGAAGCATTCGCGCGACACCCCAAAGCATTCGACAGGCTGTTCGTCAACATGATCCGCGCCGGCGAGGTCGGCGGCGTGCTGGACATCATTCTCCAAAGGTTGGCTGACTTCATGGAAAAGGCCGAGCACCTCAAACGCAAAATCAAAGGTGCCATGGTCTATCCCATCGCGGTCATCACGTTTTCGCTGGGCATCGTCTCAGCTTTGCTTATCGTCGTCGTGCCGAAGTTCGAAGCCATCTTTGCCGATATGGGCGAAGAGCTGCCCGCCGCGACCAAGATGCTGCTGGGCCTGAGCAAGTGGATGGCTGACGAGAATGGCTGGATGTTCCTCATCGGCGTGCCGATTGCATTCTTTGCCATAGCGAAAATTTTGCGGACGACCCAGGGCGGAACATACTTCCTGGATCTGCTGAAAATCCGCATCCCGATATTTGGCCAGATCAGCTCCAAGGCTGCCATTGCGCGGTTCACGCGAACGCTTGGCACGCTCCTGGCCGCCGGCGTGCCGATTCTCGACGCGCTGAATATTACCGCCGAGACCGCGGGCAACGAGGTCTACACCAAGGCCCTGAAAAAAGTCCGCGACAGCATCCGCGAGGGCGAGTCCATCGCCAAGCCGCTCCGCCAGGCCCGTATCGTAGACTCGATGGTCGTCAACATGATAGACGTCGGCGAGGAGACCGGCGAGCTGGACAAGATGCTCGAGAAAATCGCAGCCACCTACGACGAGGAAATCGAAGTCATGGTCTCCGGCATGGTCTCCATGCTCGAGCCGGTAATGGTCATCGTCCTGGGCCTGATCGTCGGGTTCATCGTCATCGCACTGTTCATGCCCATGGTCTCCATGCTAAACGCAGTAGGCGGATAGTTTGGGAAAGAAGTCAGAAGAAACAAAAAACAGAAGAAACTACGAAAGGCGCGAAAATCGCTAAAGTGTAAAAAACGATTTTTTCGCGTGTTTCGCGTGTTTCGTAGTTCAAAAACTTCATGTTCTTCATGGTGAAAACAGTCCGTTACATAACAAGGAATAAAGGAAGTGTATGATGCCCCGATATCTTATTAAAAAATCCGAAATTCGAAATCGACTCGCTTTTTCCCTGGTCGAGTTGCTGGTCGTCATCGCCATCATCGCGCTGCTGGTGGGCATACTCCTGCCCGCCCTGAACCAAGCCAAACAGCGAGGCTACAAAGCCAAGTCCGTCGCTGTAATAACCACCCTGACAAATGGCTGCCTGCAATTCAAAAAC
>QNCB01000223.1 GCA_003644335.1 Planctomycetota bacterium
ATTTTCCGCCATCGTTAACCTGGCTGGCTTTTCGCTCAGCCTGAAATTCCCGCGGACATTTTGGCCCGCCGAGTGTTCTGGAGCGTCCGCTACGGGAGGCTCGGAATTTTTTCGCAACTTTGCTTTGGCACGCCCAGCCTGGCTGGGGTGGGGATATTCTGCGCTAAACCGCCGGGCTTAGCAAGGGGAAAATTGACCGGCGAGATCAAATCGTGAGCTTTACCACTGAGCGTCGGGGGAGAATATAAAGCTAGTCGGCTATCGCGACAATTTCGGATTTTGGATTTTGGATTTCGGATTGGGGCCGTTCGTGAAACAATCCGAAATCTAAAATCCGAAATCCGAAATAAGTTTTACTCCCAGCCTGGCTGTGGTAAGCTCTGGCATGGCTGGAGAGCGAATACAACATGCGACGATTATTGGCGTGGGGCTTCTGGGTGGCTCGATAGGCCTGGCCCTGCGCGAACAATTTCCCGATATCGAGGTCGCTGGGATAGGCCGGCGGGCCAGTTCCCTGCGAGCGGCCAGGCGCGTCGGAGCTATAAATACCGCACATTTGGACAACTACGACGTAGCTGCCCGCAGCGACCTGGTTATCATCGCCACACCGGTAGGAGCTTACGAAAATATCCTGCGAGCTATCAAACCTCACCTGAAAACAGGCTCGCTGGTAACCGACGCAGGCTCGACCAAGTCGCAAGTCGTCCGCGTAGCAAGCCGAGTGCTGGGCAAGGGCGGGCAGTTCGTAGGCTCGCACCCCATGGCTGGCGGCGAGCAGAAAGGTCCAGCTTACGCCCGGGCAAACCTGCTGAGCGGAGCAACCTGCGTGGTAACGCCCACCGCCAAGACGCCGAAAAATCTGCTGCTGCGGACGGAAAAACTTTGGCGAAAGCTGGGCATGAAAATCGTAACCATGTCCCCCGCGTCGCACGACCAGGCCGTAGCCAGGGTCAGCCATCTGCCGCACATCCTGGCCTGTGCGCTGATGGAAGTGCCTCGGGCGGACGATTTCGCAGTCTCAGCTACGGGGCTGCGGGACATGACTCGCCTGGCTGGGGGCGACGCGGAAATGTGGCGGGACATCGTCGCGACCAACCGCAAGCCTATCATCGCCGCCATGCGAACGATGCGAAAAAAACTCGACCGCATCGAACAGCTCGTCGAACAGGACGACAGCCAGGCGATTTACCGCGCACTGATCCAGGCCAAGACCCGCCACGACAAACAGCTCAAACGATAGCCTTTATCCAGGCAGGCAAAATCGGGCGGATAAAAAATTTGTTTCGCGGGCGGATTTGCTTTGCTCAAATCGAGACTCTGTTGTATAATGGGCCAGTGAAACAGGCTTCTGCGGTGTTCGTTGCGCGGGCCCGTTTGAAAAGAACCGATACCCCATTATGAGGGAAGCTTTGTTCGGCGACGTCCGTTTGACGTCTTGCGACGGCTGCCCACCTTGACTAATGGGTTCTTTCCAACCGGCCTATACGACACAATGTGGAAGCCTTTTTCACGCGCGACATGTAGCATAGTCAGTCGAAAATTCACCGTGAAGAGCATGAAGTTTTTTCACAGCCATCCCACAATACGATGGATAGACCGCTCCGTAGCGACTGTCTGAATGGTCAAGTGAGCGATATCTTTGTCGTGATGCGATTGCCTGATGTTTGCTCCGTAGCAGCGGCATCTTGCTATTGGCCTGTGGAATAATTTAGGATGTCGCAGACCTCGGCACCCAGCTGTAAACAATCCGAAATCAATTTCCCACCAGAGGCTAGCTATGAACAAACGACAAGCGGTTCGCGCGGGGATGTTTTACCCGGCCTCGGCCAATCAGTGTCAAGCCCAGGCCCGAGCTTTGTTGGAGGGCGTCGCTTTGCCTGGGGACATCCTGGCCAATCTCCGGGGCGGACTCCTGCCACACGCTGGTTGGGTGTATTCCGGAGCCTTGGCGGCGATGACTGTCCGAGCTTTGACAGCTCCGCTTGGTGGGCAGCCTGGGACGGTGGTTATTTTCGGAGCTGATCACACGGGCCAAGCCCAGCTGGGCGAGGTGTGGGACGCCGGGGCGTGGGAAACTCCACTGGGCGATGTCGAGATTGACGAAGCCCTGGCCGGGGCGTTGCTGGGCGGTTGCGACCTGCTGAGGTCGAATCCGCAAGCCCATCTGGGGGAGCATTCTATCGAGGTTCAACTACCCTTGCTTCGCCTTGCCAGCCCAGCTTTGCGAATCATACCCATAGCTGTTCCGCCTGGGGAAATAGCGGTCGAAATCGGACGGGCTGTCGGAGCTACCCTAGCTGGCCTGCCAAGCGCGCGAGTGCTGGGCAGCAGCGATCTGACGCATCACGGAGGCCATTTTGGCTGCCCAGGCGGCAGGGGCGAACAATCCGAACTCTTCGCCAGGCAAAACGACCAGCGAATTCTCAAACTCATCGAACAGCTTGACGCCGAAGCTATCGTGCCTGAAGCCCAGCTGCACTCCAACGCGTGCGGAGCGGGAGCAATCGCGGCGACCATCGCAGCGGTCCGCGAAATGGGCGCGACGCAAAGTCAAATCCTCGCCTACACCAACAGCTATGAAATCAGCCACCAACAATACCCCGACGAACAAGACGACACCACAGTAGGCTACGCGTCAATCGTCTTCGGATGAAAAAGTTGGGTCTTTACAGGCTGCCCGCCTTGGGCATACCATGTTGTCATGATATCAGAATCTGACAAACCAACGTCCTCTCGCGAGGCACGGCGGGTGCTTGTCCTCTTTGCCATTTTCGTTCTTTGCATCGGCGCAGCGTGGTGGCTTGGGAGTTATCGTGGCAGGGCCTTGGCTCGCGGCGAGGAAATTATCGACGAGATGCGACAGACGGGCTTGCACGCGGCCTGGCCTGACCAGGCCTGGGCGGGATGGTTCCTTATCAGCCGAGGCGGTCGCAACGTCGGCTGGCAGGTGCGGTTTCGTCAGCCCAGGCCTGGGGGCGGTTTTGCCGGCGGGGAGATGCGGGTCGAACTGTCAGCTACCGGGCCTATGCGACTAACCAGTCGATGGCTTTTGAACGACCAGGCCTCGGCTGGGACATATCTCTCCGACGTTTCCATCCTCAGCCGAAGCGGAACGGTATTGCTGCGAAGAGCGATGTACTCCGCCCGGATACACCTGGAGCAAGGCCTTCTCAACGTGCAACAGCACATCCATGGCAGGAAGTATGTTTCCCAAGCTGACGAGCCTGCGGGCTATATTCCCGAGGGGACGATGGACATTGTGCTCGGGCTTGTCGCCCGCCACAAAACCACAGCCAAGTTCCGAATGATTCTCGACTCCCAGCCTCCCGAGGGCGAGTGGACGCGGTTCGTCGTGGTCGAGTTGGCCTACTGCGACGACATAAAACCTCTCTCGCCCGGCGGATCGGTTGTGCGGGTTACTATCGCGAAACAAAAACAGCTATATTTCCTGGACAAAACAGGCCTGGTCGAAAAACACACGTCCGACCAAAGTCAGGAGCTAGCTGTTACCCGGGCAAAGGTGTTAGCGGAGTTTCCAGACGCAGCCAACATGCTGGCAGAGTTTCAACAAAGGTAAACGTCCGTAATGACGAATAACAGTAACCGTTCACAGAAAAGAACCACGAATGAACACGAATTATCGTAAAAAACAAAGTTTACCATGAAGTTTTTTGTTTTTTCTTTCGTGTTTTTCGCCGTTTTAAATATCTGTGTCTATCTGTGTTTATCCGTGGTTCTTGTTTTTGTGTGAA
>QNCB01000224.1 GCA_003644335.1 Planctomycetota bacterium
ATTTTTGGGTAATTCATCTAGCCAGGCTGATGAACCTGCCGCTGGTCATCGTTGCCCATGCGACCCTGGGCACGATAAATCACACGCTGCTGACCATCCACGCCGCGCGGTCTGCCGGGCTGAGGGTGGCGGGGGTTGTGATTAACAGGTACCAGAATACCCCCGCCGACAGCGACGCCGCGGTGCCCATGCAGACCAATCCGCAGCAGATAGCCCAGCGAGGCCGGGTGAAAGTGCTGACCCTCGTCCCCGACGAACAAGCCAACAGCGTGCCAAACGCGACTATAGGCCCGGACACCCAATTCGTGATAGACCAGGTAGACTGGGATAAGCTGATGGACGCGGGTTGCGTCGCAAAATGATGATGCCCGACGCCGTAGCGTGGGTATCTCGCCCGTGTTTTTTCCGTAAAAAATACGTGTCATTCGTGTTTCGCCGTTTTTTGCCTGTTTTCATTGTATTGCCCAGGATGGGGCGAGATGTTATGCTGCGGGCTTGGAATGGCGAGATATCGCTGCTGATTATATTTACAGGAGACTTGAAATGAAAAAGATTACATTGTCGGTTCCGATTTCTTTGGTTGCTTTTGTCATGTTGGCTTGCTGCTCTGCCAGGGCGTTGGGCGCCGATGCCCAAAAGTATCTTCAAGCTGTGGTTGCCAGGTCCGCTGGTGCTCTGGCGATGGTTCGTTGCGAGATAACCGACGCCGACGGCCCGCGATTGATAACGGGACAGGCTGTCTGCATCGATAGCTCCGGCTTGATGATGACCCCCGCGCTGTCGCGGGTCAAGCCTGAGACTATTACGAAGCTCGAGCTGCTCGCTCCGGGTCAGCCTGCCAAGGTCGTCGGAGCCAGGCTGTTGGGTATCGACGCGGTAACCGGGCTGAGCTTTCTCCAGGCTGGGGCAGGTCAGACATTCACAGCTATCTCGTTTATGAGCAAAGCCAACCTCTCGCTCGGCCAGCGCGTATCTTCTCTCTGTCTTCGGGGCGACGATGTCAGGCTGTCGCCGGTTTTGGGCACGGGCTTTGTAGCTGCTCTCCAGCGCCTGCCGGGTTGGCTTGTCTTGGTAACGGGCGGGAAACTCTCCTCGCCCGGGTCGGTGGTTTTCGACTCGAAAGGCCTGGCGATTGGCCTGGTTGGCGCGCAGCCCTTCCTGCAATATCAAACGTCCAGCCGGGCTGGCGCGACGAGCATACCTCTTAAGAGCATCGACCAGACCATCGCGTTTACCCCAGCTGAGGAGTTCGTTTACGTGCTGGGCAATATACCTCAGGACGGCAAGGTTCGCAGGGCCCCCTGGCTTGGCATTGTGCGGTTCACGCCGGCAGAGCCTGAGCTGTTGGCCAGCCTGGGCGTAACCACGCCGGGGGTCATGGTCGGGCAGGTGATACCGGACAGCCAGGCTGACAAGATGGGCATTATCTCTCGGGATATCGTCGTTGCGGTGGACGGGCAGCCTTTGTCCAACTTCGCGTCGAAGCAGATGGTAGCCGAGGCCTTCATGCGGCAGCTTGCAAAAAAGTCGCCAGGCCAGAGTGTCAAGCTGACCATCCTCAGCCGAGGCCAGAAGCGGGACGTCAATATCAAGCTCGAACCCTCGCCAAAGCGGCCTGGCGAGGCACCGAGACTGCTGAACAAAGCTCTGGGCTTGCTGCTGCGGGAGAAGGTGTACCTCGATGAATTTCTCACGAAAGATTCCGCAGCCAAGGTGCCAGGCCTGCTGGTGATGGGTGTCCAAAAAGACTCGCCCGCAGCCAAGGCCGGCATGCGGGCTGGCGATGTGATAACCACGATTGACGCCCAGGCTGTCCGAACCGTGGATGAATGCAAGGCAGCGATGGAAGCTGCGACAGCCCAGACCCCGGCGAGAAATATTTCATTGAAAATTCGTCGAGGCGACCAAGGCTTGGACATCACCGTAAAACCCCCTGAAACGAAAACCAAGTGAAAAAATAATTCATCGCGAAGGAACACAGAGAACGCAAAGATAAAAAGAAAGTTGACTGGTTGACTGGTTGATTGGTTGATTGGTTGATGTTTTTGTATGAACGGTTAAAAAACCATGACGAGGAGCAGTATATTGGCGAGCAATAACAGATATCGATACGGTTTGGTTTGTGTGGTTGTCTTGGCTGGGGCGATTTTGCTTTGGGGAGCTGGGCGCGCTTTGGCTCAGATTTCTCCAGACAAGGAGCCCGAGGAGCCTCGGGGCGTCCTGGCTGCCGAGAGCTTGCTGCACTCTGCCGAGAACTTGCTGCAGACCCCGGGTGTCAACGCCAAGGCGGGTCGGCTTTTGGTCATGGCGAAGTATATCGCCGAGCTTGCGCCGGAGGACGTGGACGTTCAGCCTTTCTTGTGCAACGTGTATCAGATACGCAAAAACTACGCCGCCGCCGCAGCTGCTGCCCGCAAACTGCTCGCAGCCAATCCTACGGATTTCGAGACATGGAAGCGCTGGCTCCAGGCCAGGCTGAACATGCTCAACACCGCGACGGAGCGGATAAAATTTCTCCGGGGCGTAACGGAGACGATGATATACTCCCCCTGCCAGCGAAGCGAAGCTGCGACGCAATTGGCGGATTTGCACATAAGTCAGGGCGACCAGACTGCTGCCCGGGCTTCGCTGAACCAGGCTATAAATCTCGACCCGCTCAACAGCACCGCCCTTATCGGCAGGCTCGACCTGGCCACAGACGCCCCGGCTCAGATGCGATGCGAAACCATGTTGGCCCTGCTGAGGGGCAACCCGCGAAGCGCGTGGGTAGCCAGGCAGTTGGCGGGGTATCTGGGCGACCACGGGCTGGGCGAATTGGCGTTGCAATTTCTCAATCACGCCTGGCTGTTGGAGGGGGCGGGCAAGCCTTGGGACAAAGCTCCGCCAGCCTTGGCGGTGGAATACGCAGGGGCCCTGCTGGACCTGGGCCGGGCTAAGGAAGTGGTCGAGACGTTTCACCCTGCCCTGGTCAGGCTTGGCAGTTCGCTGGAGTTCCAGGCCCTGATGGTCGAAGCCTACGACGACCTTGGCGACAAAACCAACGCGGACAAAATCCGCAAGCAGATGGCCCGGATGTATTTCGCGAAACTCACAAGCCATCAAATCGAGCTGGATATGAAGGCTGCCACACCTGGCAATCGGCAGGTTACCGCGGATATCGCGGCGGACATGGCCTGGTTTTATATGATCCTGCAACCCAACCCCAGAGAGGCTCTGAAATACGCCCGCCAGGCAGCCAAGCTGGGCAGCGATGTCGACCGGAACGACGTTATCCTGGGTTGCGCCGAGCTTAGCTCTGCGATGCGGTCAGGGTATAATCGCATCAAGACTTTGGCGGAGAAGTTTCCGATGGCTGCCTACTTCCTGGCCAGGCACGAGCTTGGGGTCGGTAATCTCGCAGCTGGGCGAAAGTACCTTCTCGCGGGCCTGGCTGTGGCGCACAAGTCCCTGCCTTATCGTCTGCTTGCCAAGCTGGCGAAGAAATATAAAGTGTCAATCCCGCCGGTGTCCGAGGCAGAGTTGGTTAAACGGACTGTCAAGTCGCTCGACCCAGCTGTGCTGCGAATGGGTCTAAAGCCAGAGGAGTTCATAGCTATAACCGCTCGTCCGCTAGCTTCAGCGAGCCAACTGGGGGAGCCTGTCGTCATCCGGGCTACGCTTATGAACGTCGGCAAGTTGCCCGTAAAAATCGGCACGTGGGGCCTGGTGGACAACAGGCTTGCCGTGGTAGTTAGTGTCGGGAAGGAC
>QNCB01000225.1 GCA_003644335.1 Planctomycetota bacterium
AACAAATATTCACCTTCAAAAAGTGCGAAGAACAAAATATCTGCCGAAGGCGGAAAAAGTCTCTTAACTGTGAGGCGAATTTGTCCAATTCACGCTGAACCAGTACATTTTCGCGAAACGTTATGGTGCCGTCTCGAACTCTTCGTTTTCTATTTTGTCGCTCGTACCTTCGTTGGTTAATGTGCATGATACCCGAACTTCCAGCGCATATCGACCCTTGCCAAGGTCGCCGGAGCTTTTGGCGCCGTCGAGTTTCCACATCAGCCAATTTGCGTATGGCACAGCCAGATACAAATCGTGCGTAATGTCTACGTGAATATCCTCGTGTTCGCCGTAGAAGTAGAACCCGTCGGTAGCCTGCTCGGCGATGTCGTTGGCTCGGCCCTCGTCGTCCAGGCTAACCAGAGTTACCCTGGTGTGTTGCTCGGCGTAGGCGAGTTTCTTGCCCAGGTAGTCGCCCCCCACCCACCCCGGCGAGGCTTGGCTATTTTCCTGGAAGAATTCGTTCAGCCCGTCCGTCAGCACATCCCCCCGCGATGCGGCCTGGCTATGGTTGCCGTCGGATATCGGCATAACCGCCCAAACCGCAGCGGAACGAATATGCTCGATCTTACGCGACTCGCCCGGGTTGCCGACGTTGACATTGTTCGGGCCTTCCACATCCAGAGCCTGGCTTTCCTGCCCCGATGCGTTGCTGAGATTGGCGGGGATATAGACCGACGCGCTGCGGGCGGAGCAGAAGGCTGCGTAGTTGACGCATAGGTATCCGCCCATCAGCAGCGACGACTGAACCATCAGCAGAGCGAAGAAGAGCATTATCGGCAGGATCAACGCGAATTCCAAAATCGCATTGCCATCTTGCGGGCAGTTTTTTTTGTAACCTTCGCGTCGATGTTCTCGCCCCGCCTGCCAAAGCACGCCACAGCCAAGCCCAAGCGCGACCGCTGAGCCGCACGCAATAGCCAGAAACATACGGAACTGCCCGCTGGCCCAGCACTTATCTGCGGAGATATAAAACAATGTTGCCCTATTCAGTCCATTATTTTTTTCAGGAACGCCTGCAAATAAACACTGGGCAACCACGGCACCGATTACCAACAATAGAATCGCCCCAGCTACGACGAGTAAACCTGTATATGTTTTCGTTCGCGTAATTTCCAGACTCCTGCAGCAACAAAAAACAGCGAACCACGGATGGACATGGATAGACACTGATTTTTTTTAAAGCAACCAGTAAAGGCAAAAACAGCGGAACACGAATGGTACGAATGGAGGCTTGGTTCTTTCGTGGCATGGACGTCTCGTCCATGCGTAGCATAGGCATCTTGCTCGTGTTTTTTCTCTTTCTTTTCTTCTTTTTGCTTTTGCCTTTTTCGTCATTCGGAATTCGTCATTTGCCGTTTTCTATTGCCTACTTGCCTGTTGCCCAGCCGCCTAGTACCTTCTTTTTACCAGTAATTTCGCGAGTGTTTTTAGTTTCGCCGCCTTGTCGCCAAGCGGAGCCAGGGCCTCGATAGCCTGGTTTGTAAGCTCTTGCCCAAGCTGTTCTGCCTGCTGATAGCCCAGGACGGTCAGGTAGGTTTTTTTGTTGGCCTGGGCGTCTTTGCCTGGGGTTTTTCCCAGTTGGTTGGCTGATGCTGTCACGTCGAGCAGGTCGTCGAATATCTGAAATGCCAAGCCTAGCTTGGCGGCATATTCGCCCAAAGCACCTACTATACCAGGCTCCGCTCCGACAGCTATCGCGCCGAGCCTGGCTGAGGCCTGGAGCATGCGGCCTGTCTTTCTGGTGTGGACAAACTCCAAGCCCGCCTGGCCTTGGGGGACATCGCAAAGTTCCATATCCGCTACCTGCCCAGCTACCATTCCCAAGGCTCCCGCAGCAGCGGCAAGCTCGGCGACCATCCTGGCTCGGACATCCAGGCCCGGTTGTGGCAGCGGCGCCTGGGCGAGAAGTCCCATCGCGCCGGTCAGCAGAGCGTCGCCGGTGAGTATCGCCATGGCCTGGCCAAATTTCACATGCGCGGTAGGGCGGCCTCTTCGCAAATCGTCGTCGTCCATAGCTGGCAGGTCGTCGTGCACCAAACTATAAACATGCACCATCTCCACCGCCAAGGCTGCCCGGTCAACCAGCAGGCCGTCCCCATTCCACCCCACAGCCCGGGCGGACATCCGCACCAACGCGGGGCGAAGTCTCTTGCCCCCAGCCACACAATATCGCATCGCATCAGCCAGTGCCCCCGGCGTGCCCGGCTCGACTAGCCAACGGTCGATATTCGTTTCCATCGCGGCGACATGCCCAGCCAGGAGAGTTTCGAGTGTCTCGGATTTTTTCAGAGTTTGCGTCATTGTTGACCTGTTCACGACTGCACCGTAAAAAAGAAAAACTTACCGCGAAAGAACGCATAGAACACAAAGATAAAAGTAATCAGTTGTCAGTAAAAGCAAAAACCATCCCGATATATTGGGAAAAAATTTCACAGCCATCCTATAATCAATAGATGGGACGACTGTTTAGCTCCGTAGGAGCGGTATCTTTGTGTTGGCTTTTGGAACAATTTAAGATGTCGCTCCTACGGAGCTAAAGCAAAAAAAAACATGGACGATTATGTTTTTTTTCTTTCAAAAAATTCGTGGTTATTCGTGTTCATTAGTGGTTCGCTGTTTTTGTTGTTATTGTATCGCAGCGAGGGTTTTTTCTACCGCAGCCAGGTCTTGGCGCATGGCTTCCATGCGAGTTTTTTCTCGCTGGACTACATCAGCTGGGGCGTTGGCGAGGAACTTTTCGTTGCCCAGCTTGGCTGCGGTGCCGCTGATGCCGCGGGCGAGGGTTTCCTGCTGTTTTTGTAACCTGACAAGCTCGGCCTGGCGGTCAACGATGTCCAAGACGTATACCTTCACGCCACCTACGACCACGGCGGCTGCGTCGGCGGGAGGAGGGACTTCTTCGTAAGATATTTTCAGCTCGTCCAGATTGGCTAGAGCTTTGACGGTCTCAGCGTTTTCGCTGAGAATTTCCGTAGCGGGCAGCCCTTCGATAGCCTCAGCCAACATGTTTATCTTTCGGCTTGGCGGGACGTTGTTTTTCACGCGGACGTTGCGAATTTTGCGGACAAGTTCCGCCAGCATTTCGAAGGCACCCTCAGCTGGTGGGTTGATCGCCTCGCCATCGGCAAGGGGCCATTGCGCGGTAATCAGCAGCTCCTCAGCCCGCGTGTCGCCGGGGCCTCGCACGGGAGACACCTCGCCGAGCTGGGCCCAGATAGCCTCGGTGATATAGGGCATAATCGGGTGCAACAGGCGGAGGATGACATCCAGACAGTGGGCGAGAATAGCTTTGCCTGTCCGGTCGCCAGCCGCTATGCGTTGCTTGGCGATCTCGAGGTACCAGTCGCAAAAATCGTCCCACAAAAAGTGATACAGTTTCTCCGACAACTCGTTGAAACGGTAGCTTTCCATGGCCAGGGTCGCGTCGCGAATCGTCGCGTTCAGTCGGCTGAGTATCCAGGCGTCGGCGAGGTTTTGCGTCGGGTGAATTTCGTCCCAGCTCGGCTGGCGGAGGAGGTTCATAAACACGAACCGCGACGCGTTCCACAGTTTATTGCAGAGGTTTCTGCCCATGTCGAACTTCGGCGAGCTGTTGACCTGCCGACCGTCAGGCAGGGTCATTTTCACCAACGGCATACGGACGTCCTGCGTCTGGGTGGTCATGCTCACCAATGTGAAACGCATCCCGTCGG
>QNCB01000226.1 GCA_003644335.1 Planctomycetota bacterium
AGCCATTATTTTTAGAGAGGATTTGAGCGATGTAGGGGCGTACCCTTGTGGTCGCCCTCAAGAGGGCAGGGACAAGCCCTGCCCCTACCGGGATAACCGCGAAGTCGCTGAGACGCTGAGACGCTACAACAGGTTTCTTACTGAATGAATAATTTTGGGTCTCTGGGACTTTGCCTGGTAGATGTACCGAGATGTGAATTTTTCACCACAGATTAGTGGGCACTGTCTGCCCACACTACGCACAGCTTGCACTGATTTTTTATTTTTTTTCGCGTGAATTCGCGCCACCTGTCCTGAGTCTCCGAAGGATTCGCGGTTGATTTTGGCTCGACCACGCGAAATCCCAAAGAGGTAAACTGCTAAAAATCCGTGTTTATCCGTGAGAATCCGTGTCCCAAAAAACGATAACTCCAAAACCCCTCTGGGGGTATTGGGCGTGGTTTGGGGAAGCGACCGCGTCGTGAAGGGGATCATCCCCCAACCTGCCGTAGGCCGGACACGCTTCATTCGGACAACACCTGTGACTGGTGGGAGTGGTACGGGGACGCCCCGGCCCTCGTCTGGGCGTTGGGCTTGCTGCTGCTACGACCTCGGCCGTCGGCGCTTGGGCATTGAGAGCCCGCTGTTCCCCGTTGCTTGCAATAGCTGTCGCGCAGGTCTCCTCCGCGCACACGGCGGGTTGGTCGGGCGCAGTGGCCTGCTGTGCCTGCACCGTGCCGGCTCTCAACTCTTGCCACTGCCGCCGTAGACGCCGCCCTTGCCGTCTCCGCTGTCTGTGCCAACGCCGAACCCTGCGCCGCAATCGTTCTAGTCTGCCCGGTTTGTGTTTGCGCCACCGGCGGCGAGGCGGGAAAACCCTTTCCAGCCACACATCCCAGCTCCACCAGGAGGGGAACGGTGAAGGCGCCCTTGGCAGTTGTTCAAGTACGAGGTGGCCTTCCGGCTCTGTGCTGATCTTGGGGCCAGCAAGGCCAGTTGACAAAAATGTGAAAATCGACGACAATACGATCAGGCATGCTATCAGCTTCATACTCACCTCCGAGTGGGATGATTGTCCGCTGATAGTATGCCAGCAATTATCCTAGTTGTCCAGGAATACCATCGGGTTTTGTGAGCTTAAGCCAAAAGATAAACGAATATTTCATGTAGGTTGTGTACGTTATGAGGAGGGAGTAATGAGCAGGTGGTATAGACTTACGTGGGTACCGGTTCTGGTTTGTGGATTGATGCTAATCCTTTCGTTGTCCGTCGTCGCTTCACACGAGAGTTTCTGCTCTGAGGCACTAGCGACTTTCGATTTTATTTCCTCGCGCCTCTCCGCTATACCTACCGGCACAGCTACCCGTGAGATAACTACAGGCGTGCCGATGGATTTCGACAACGGGGTGACGCTGAACTTTGCGCCGGGTGCGGAAGGTTGGGTAACGGTGACTCTGACGGATACCCAGCCGCTGGGATTACCCACCGGCGCCCTCTCCGTTAGCTGGTGGCTGACCACCTCGGCGCTCACTTACGAGGTCACAGCAACCTTTGACTATAATCACGAGGGGTTCATCGGGCGTTCGGAGGGAGTGGACATTGTCCTGGCGCTGGATAATTCCGGCTCTATGGAGGAGGATACGCTTTGCCGGGGCTGCTGGATACCCGTCCCCGGGTTGTCCTATCCCGAGGGACAGCGGAACCCTTTCCCCTGGGATGCAGATGAAGACGGGACGCCGGACCATTGCGAGGGCAGTATACCGCTACAGGCTCAAGGAGCGACCTATATTGTGATTGAAGCTGAGGAGTACGGCGCTCTGAGCAATCTCTACGACCGTGCCCTTTATGTTCCTGGGTATACTTATTGGGTCCCCCAGCGAAATGGCGGTTTATCTGTATACGATCTGCCCTCCTATCTGCGCAACGACGATGGCGCAGGCTCGCTGGGGCGGGATAGGTTTGGAGGTTACATCTCCTATCTGCCACCCTGTACGTACATGGATGGTGGACTGGGTGTGCCCTGTTCGTGGGATGACCTTAACGCCGGCCGGTTCTGCTTGCGCAGCGAGCAGCTCTCCACCTGGGGTGGCCCCTTCCCATCTCCCCGAGCCGACTACGATTTCGAGGTACCCGAGAGCGGAGAGTGGTACCTTTGGTTCCGTGGACAAGGAGGAGACTCCAATCATACCTTCTGGGGAGATTATATCTTCTGGGGACTTGACGGTATACCTATTGGGCAGTCCCATGTGGACAAGTCTGGTTTTTACATGGATGGTGCCGACAAGGATCTGTGGAACTGGAAACGGGCGGGCTGTGGCGAGGGGAACCTCCAGCCTTGTGCTCAAACACTGACCTCGGGGACAACCTATACCCTCAATATCTGGGCCGGAGGTGTGGGTTTCGATCTAGATCGTCTTATTATCACCGATAATCCCAGCGATCCCGATAGTTTCTTCGACAACAATGATCTGTCTCCCAAGACCGAGTATCAAGATCTGGTGAGCGATGTGCTTAACGCATCAGGGAATAGCGTCGCCGACAACAACCGCACCGCTTGGGCCTGTAATCCCTGCGACGACCGCTTTGGGGGTTCACCGGAGCCTAACCCCTCTGAGCCTCTTTGCACGGCGGCAATGGCCCCTCAACCTTATCGTTACCTCTCTGACCTCTACGATGACGAGCAATGGATGCGTAGTGCAATAGAGGCTTTCAAAGACTTCGCTCAAGCTCTTGATCCGCAGCGCGATCAGTTGGGGTTGGTGCAATTCAATACACAGGCCTCAATAGTGAGTGACTTGCAGTGTGCGAGCCGGTTGGGTAGCAGCTGTACAGCACAGGTCTTCACCGATACTGTGATCACGTCCCTGGATAGCATCCACGCCGGAGGGGCAACCAACCTTGCTCAAGCCCTATTGTTAGGGGCACAGGTGCTGGATCCAAAACTGGGCCACTACGCACGTGCGGATACTGCCAAAGCCCTGGTTCTGATAAGCGATGGCGTACCAAATCAGTTGATTGGTGTAGATGTCCCGACGTGTTATGCGGAGGATCTCTGGCCTGTCGATGATCCTCTATACATAGCTAGAGTGAAAGACTGTGTAGTCTACTATGCACTCCGGGCCCGCGATCAAGGCATCGTGATTCATACGATCAGTCTGGGACATGCTGCTGACATTGCGCTGCTGGAATACATAGCGGAGGTGACCGGGGGTGTCCACTTCCACGCCCCGACGGCTGACCAACTTACAGATATCACCGAGGAGCTCCTGCAGTATATACCTCGCCTGCGGGCTAATGGCTCGCTGGGCATCTATCATCGTGCGCAGGCGACTGAACCCTGGCAGCTCTATCCCTTGCCTCTCACTGATTGGTTAGGGTATCAAGTAACGGGGCGAGGGATCAGACAGTTATCGCAGTGGACGTTGGGACCCGTCTCTTCGACAATTGTGGTGACTGCAACGCCCACCATCCTCCCCGCAGATGGGAGCGCGACGTCGACAATCACTGTTGACGTTCATGGTGTCGATTCTGAATATCAGGTAGTCACTTTCACAGCATCAATGGGCGAGATCGTTCCTCTGACGGGAACAACAGTGAACGGGCGGGTGACTGCAATTTACACGGCAGGACTTCAAGCCGGCCCGGTCATTCTCACGGCAACAACGGGAGCTTTGAGCACCACGGCAGAGCTGCTGCTCCTGCCATTGCCGCCTGCGGAGATGACGTTGGGCGTCTGCCCCTCTGTGCTGCAGGCC
>QNCB01000227.1 GCA_003644335.1 Planctomycetota bacterium
CTGGTTGGCTTGCAGGCCCGGGCCCGGCTAGGAGTTTGGCGAGGTTGGTTTCGATTTTGGCGAGGGTTTGGCTAAACGTTTTGGGGTCTTTCAGCTCGACGCTCAGCACCGTGCCGGTGAGCAAGCCTCCCTGACTTTCGGCGGAGCTGAGTAGCCAAGTGTCGCCAAGGGCGTTTATGACGCCCTTCCGCAGCGAGACCCCAACCGGGCCTGACGCCATGGCGAGGGTTTTGTCTATCATGCCACCCGCTGGCGGGCTGATAGCTGTGGCGATTTTGATTATCTCGTCGAGCATTTCGCCCGGCGCGATATTCCACGCCAATGCGAAGTCAGCGTCCGCGGGAATCGCAGCGATGTCCCGGGCGTCCAAAGGTTCACCAGCCAGGGGCAGCAAAATGCCGCGGTGAGGCCCGGGCGTGAACAGCCTGACCTTCGACAGCATGCCCTTATTGACGATGCGTAGCGTCCCAGCGATGGCGGAGAGTTTGTCCACGCCCAGAGCGGTCGTGATTTTCCGCAGCGGGTTCGTCGGAGCCGAGGCTGGCTGAGTGGCAGGAGCGGGGGCAGGGGCTGGCAGGAGTGCCTCAGCCTGGGTGAAAATCGCAGCGACGTCTACATAGAAAGCCAACTGAACGTTTGGGCCGCGGAGCGGTTTTTTTCGCAGGCAAGTGGTGAACTTTTTGTTCTTGTCCAGGCCTGGTGGGTTTTTGCCCGTGAGTATCGCCTGGGCTTGGAGTTTGGTCTTCGCTTCGTCCGGGCCCAGGGTGGCGAAAAACGTCTCGCCGACAAACCCGTATGCAACTCGGCCTTGGGTCTTGGCTGCTATTCTGTAAGATCCCTTGCCCATCGCCGTAGCGGGAGGCTGCTTTTGTCCAAGCCCAGCCAGGATGCTGTCGAGCGTTTTTTCGAACTCCGCCCGGTCTTTGCCCAGCTCGATAAACAGCTGCCCCCGAGACAGGCCATCCTGTTTGTTGAGCCCAGCCAGGCCTAGCGTGATAGGCCTTTGCCAGGCGATGTCCAGCAGCTTGATAATATCATCAGCCTGGCCTGGCCCAGCTTGGCCTGACGATACGCAAATCTGCCTGATGCCTATTTTCATAAGGTCAAACATGGAATCCTGCTGGATCAGTTGGCCAAACTGCGACCCGTCGAATATCAAGCTCCGCCCCGCCCAGTGCGCATAGACAAGCGTATCAGCAGGCAGCTGAGCTTCCAGCCCCGCCCGGGCTGGGCTTAGAGTCAGTAGCGTCAGCAGCGTAGCTGCGGCGATGGCTTGGATTTTTCCGAAACGAAATGCCGATGTCGATTTGGTTCGAGCGTCCATAATAGTTCCTCTATCCGCAGGCTGATGCGTGCACCAAGTGGCCTTGCGATTGATTATTCAAAGATTCCGCTGTAAAAAGGATACCCAATCCCGCTCGGGATGCCAGTTTTTTTGTGTTTTTTTACCATGGCAACCCTTCACGGTTTTTTCAGCCCGGAGGGCTAATATATCTTATCCCAGGGCAACGCCCTGGGATATAATGGCTGAGGAACCAACGCCCTGAAAGGGCAACATAAATACGCTATACTATGCTGCCCTTTCAGAGCGTTTCGTATTTGGAACATCCTTAACCCAGGGCGTTGCCCTGGGCTAAGTTAGCTTGGCCTTTCAGGCCGAGAAACAGCACATATAACAGGTAGCAATATGACAAATATAAAACCCAACCCCCCCCGCTTCACGTTCTTCACGCTCTTCATGGTGATACTCACCCTTGTCTCGACGGCGACCTTGCCAGGTTGCCAGCCTGTCGAGCCTGGGGGCGTGTCGCTTAGTACGCCCATCCGCCAAAAGCCCTGGCCTGGCGTCGCTCAGCGGGGCACGGTGTTTTTCACGACGCACTACCGCATATACACCTCGACGGGCGATCGAAAGTTGCGGATAGTTCTGCCGGGGTTCATGGAAGCTTGCTACGGCAATTACCTGGACCTCACAGGCCTGGCTGACCTGCCGGCGAGCACGGAGAAAATGCCCATGTACATGCTAGCCAGCCGGGCCGAATGGCTGAGCCTGACGCGTGGCAAGTTTGGCCAGGCCAAGACCGCGGAGAAACTCCAAGCCGGGGGCTACACCTACAAAGGCACAACGGTCTGTTGGAACATAGGCCCGATGGTTACATACTCCGTCGCCTCGCACGAAGGGCTGCACCAGTTCCTGTATTATAGACTGAAAAGTCGTCTGCCGCTCTGGGCGGAGGAAGGCCTGGCTACCAACGCGGAGGGCTTTGTCTTCGACCGAGGCCGGGTGCGATTCCTGCCGAAAAACAACGTGCTCCGCCTGGTCGACCTCCGCCAGGCTATCCTGGGCGACTACTGGATACCGCTAAAAAAACTGCTGACCACAAGCCCCGCAGCGGTCATCCACGCCAACGAAGACCAAGCGGTAGGCTACTACGGACAGGTCTGGGCGATAGTGAATTTCCTTCGCACAGACGAAACATACGCACCCCGCTGGAAAAAAATGCTCGCCGACGCCCAGGCAGGCCTATTCGACAAAATCCTCTCGCCCCAGCAACGCCGAGCAAGAGGCCCGAGGTACACCGCAGCGACAGGCCAAGCCATCTTCAAACACTACATAGACCCCGACATCGAACAATTCGAGAAACGATACAAAACCTTCTGCCGAAAATTAGTAAAACTTCAACCGTGAAAGATGGTACGGCTGACCGGTTAATTGGTTGATTGGTTGATTGGTTGACTGGTTGATTGGTGGACTGGTTGGGTAGCCACGGGTGTTACGGTCCGCCGAGCGTGGTTGCAAACACCGCAACCACGGCACCGGGGGCAGACCCCCGTGTCATTCCCGCGAAAGCGGGAATCCATGTTTTTTCTTTTTTCGTAACCATTCGCGTTTTTTTTGCTTTAGCTCCGTAGGAGCGGCATCTTTGTAGAAAAAAGACCGCCACGAATCAAGCTCCGTAGGAGCGACATCTTAAACAGTTCCAAAGCCAAAACAAAGATATCGCTCCCACGGAGCTGCCTATCCATCGTGTTATGGGATGGCTGATATAATTTTTGATAAAAAAACTTGCTAACCCTCTGGTTGCGGGTACAATGGCCGACCCGCTTTATGGCGGTTTTTTGGATTTGGAACGAGTTACGGAAAAGTCTTAATTGCCGACTTCGGGTTGGCATGGAGCGAAAAATGCCACGAGTATGTCCATTAACGGGAAGACGAACCTCAGCTGGTCAATCAGTCAGCAGACGCGGCAAGGCCAAGCGACTGGGTGGTGTCGGTAAAAAAGTAACAGGCCGAGTCAAACGACAATTCAAAGCCAACATCCAACGCGTCCGCGCAGTGGTGGACGGCGAGGTCGTTCGCATCAACGTCTCAGCCAAGGCTATCCGCAATGGCTTGATCACCAAGCCTGTAAAACGCGACTGGACACCTGAAACACAGGACTAAACCAGGCCCAGGCCAAGGGGCGACTGGCCTGCTTGCCTAATCAGAGTCCACGGATTACACGGATTAAAAGAGATTACACGGATTTTTTTTTGATTAAAAAAATCTGTGTAGTCTCCTTAAAAAATCCGTGTAATCCGTGGACTCCTATTTGCCTATTGCCTATTCCCTAAAATGTTTGAAGCACTGACCGACAAATTCAGCGGCGTCTTTCGCAAGATGTCAGGCCGGGGGCGAATCTCCGAGGACAACATTCGCGACGCCATTGGCGAAGTCCGC
>QNCB01000228.1 GCA_003644335.1 Planctomycetota bacterium
CATGCCAATTCCAAAGCCCAGGAATATCCCCAGGAAAACCGCCCGCCTGCTAGCCCCGCCACGTAACACCTTACCGAGCTTGCGAATGAGTTTAATCGGATTCATCGTACATTCCTTCCATATTCGTTAAAAAACACAGCTGATGGCGACTATGCTACATTAAAAAAAACAGCCAAGGGCGACAATGCTACATTCTGAATACTGACTCCTGCATCCTGTTTTCAGAATTCATCCTCGTCGCTGTCCATGGTTTCCTTCCAGATTTCGAGGTTCTCCAGATAGACAGCCGTGCCGCGAGCAACGCATGTCAGCGGGTCTGCAGCGAGGGTTACGTCCAGGCCTGTCGCGTTTGACAGGACGGTGTCCATCCCCAGCAGCAAGCTGCCGCCACCAGCCAGGACAATGCCATTGTCCACCAAGTCCGCAGCCAGCTCAGGCTCTGCCTTTTCCAGTGTGCGGGTAACGCAGTCGATAATCGCTCCGATGGGTTCCTTGAGAGCCTCGCGAACTTCCTCTGAGGATATGTTCGTCTTGCGGGGCAAGCCTGATATCATGTCCCGCCCGCGAACTTCCCTCGTCAGTTCCTGCTCCAAAGGCGACGCCGAGCCGATAGCTATTTTTATCCGCTCAGCGGTTTGCTCGCCGATCATGAGGTTATACGTCCGCCGCATGTGCGAGGCAATGGCTTCGTCCATGTCGTCACCCGCGACGCGGATGGATTCGCATACGGAAATGTCAGCGAGGGAAATAATCGCCACCTCGGTCGTGCCGCCACCGACGTCAACGATCATCGAGCCGGTCGGCTCGGTAACGGGCAACTCAGCCCCGATAGCCGCAGCCATGGGTTCCTCGACGAGGTAAACCTTCCTGGCCCCGGCTCGCTCGGCGGAGTTCAGCACCGCCCGTTTTTCCACAGCCGTGATGCCAGAAGGAATCGCGATGACCACGCGGGGTTTTATCAGCGACCGCCGGCAATGCACCTTGCGAATAAAATAGCTGAGCATAGACTCGGTGATGTCGAAGTCCGCAATGACGCCGTCCTTCATCGGACGAATGGCACTGATCGAGCCGGGCGTCTTGCCGAGCATCTCCTTGGCGACGATGCCCACAGCATTGCCGTTTTGCAGGACGCGGTTCGTGCCCCGCTTGACCGCTACCACGGAAGGCTCGTTGAGGACGATGCCCTGACCTCGGACACAAACCAGCGTATTGCAGGTGCCCAGGTCGATGCCCATGTCCGTCGAAAACATCCCCAATATGGGATCGAAAATCATATCGCGGATTTCCTTTTTCTTAGCCATTCATGGAACACAAAATTCACCATGAAGTACATGAAGAGCGTGAAGTTATTTTTTTGTTTTCTACAAAAAACTCCAAGCCTTTCATGAACCCCATGGTGCAAACCATTTTCGTGTTCATTGGCGTTCATTCGTGGTTTTCCTTGGCCGAACGGCTACTTTTGCCTTAGTGTCGTTACAGCCAGGCCTATCGCCTCGTCGCCTCGCCAGACTCTTGAACCGGACTGAATAAACCTCCGACGCTCATATCATAGCCCGCCGGAGCCTGGCCCATCAGCCGACCAGCTGCGAAGAAAATACCAACCCAAAGGGCGACGATGGCAACTATCATAAGCACGGTATAGACGTTAGGCCCAGCCTTGACTTTCGCAACGTTATCTTCTGTCTGCGTCATGTTTTTTCCCATGTGTGAAACAAATTCGAATATCGTGCTTGTTTTAATTTGCCAAGCTGGATGTAACTTTGTCGCCTCGTTGTGGCGCCAGTCTTCTGTTTACGATAACGCCTGCCGACTCGCTGGCGCCGACGGTTTCGATTTTGAGATGGCCTACGAACTGGTCGCCGCGATAAACTATCAGCTTCATTCCAGTTTTGAGTCCCTGAGCTGAGCCTATATTCACGCTGGCGAGGTTGTCGTCTACGTCGCTAATCGTGCCGGTCAGCTTGATCGCAGGCAGCGGAGCTGAGAGTGTTTGGCCTGGCTTGGATTCCTTCAGCACTTCCAACTCGCCGAGCCTGTCGTTCAGCCTGGTTATCATGTCTTTTTGACTTTGGGCTTTCTCCTGTGTTACGCGGAGGGCCTTCTCCAGCCTTTTGTTCTTGGCCTGCTCAGCGAGGAGCTGACTTTCCAGCTCGATCATCTTCAGCTTGGCTTTGGACTCAGCGTCCCAGGCAGCCTTGAGAGCCTGCTGCTGCTTGTAAAGATATTCCGTAGCCGCCTTGCCCGCGTCTCGGGGCGTAGTAGCACTGGCTGCGAGCTTGCGGTTCAGGTCGGCGATGACCAGGTTCAACCTGCCCTTGTCAGCTATCAGCATAGCCTGCTGGGCCTGGGCCTTGGTCTTCTGCTCAGCGAGCGATTTGCGGAGGTTGTTCAGGTCGCTGCTAAGTTGGCTATTGATCTCGTCCTGACCTTGAGACTTAGCCTTCAAAAGGCTATGGGCCTTTTCCTCGCGATTGTATTTGTCCCGCCAGTTTTGCGGCACCGTTGCCAGGTTTATAAAAACCACCGCTGCAACAAGAGACGTTACCACCAGGAAAACCACGCAAATTTTAGTTAAAATGTTCAATGTAAAACTCCTTAAAGAAAAACCGTAAACCCATGTTCCGCAACAGAGAGTCTATCGGCCTAAAGGCTATAAATCGTCCAGATTTATTGGAATTCTGGTTGCTTCTCGGATATCTTACCAGCCAAATCGACAACAACTACCAAGCTGGGAATTGCACATTACAGCACTGCGAAAAATTACTCACCTGTCCATTCTGCGTTTATTTTTTCCCGAGTCAAGCAAAATTCCAGTGTTTTATCACCCGCGCGTCGCATATCATCTGGCCATGTACAAGAAGCTGTTCAAACGACTCATCGACCTGGTGCTGTCAATAGCCCTGCTGATCATTGCCGCCCCTGCCATGCTGGCCGTTGCGTTGCTCATTCGTCTGCAGATGGGTAGCCCTGTGTTGTTCCGCCAAGCCAGGCCTGGGCTGGGTACCAAAACTTTCACCCTCTGCAAGTTCCGTTCGATGCGACACGCCCTGGACAAGGCCGGCCAACCTCTGCCCGACAGCGACAGGCTCACCCGCCTGGGCATGTTCCTGCGGAAGTTCAGCCTGGACGAACTGCCGCAACTGCTGAACGTCGTCCGCGGCGACATGTCCCTCGTTGGCCCCAGGCCTCTGCTTATCGAATATCTCCCGCTGTACTCCCCGCGACAAGGGCGACGACATGAAGTCAGGCCTGGCATAACAGGCTGGGCGCAAGTCAATGGCCGAAACGCCATCAGCTGGGAAGAAAAATTCGAATACGACGTCTGGTATATCGAGAACCTCAGCTTCTGGCTGGACATGAAAATCCTGGGCCTGACCGCAATGAAAGTCCTCCGGCGCGAAGGCGTCAGCCAGGCTACCCACGCAACAATGGAAAGGTTCACCGGCAGCAAATAAGCTGCAACGCATACTCGCCATGAAGAACATGAAGGACAGGAAGAAGAAAAAAAAGAAAAAGAAAATTTACCGCGAAAGAACACAAAGAACACAAAGAACGCAAAGAGAAAAATAATTAGAAAAGCAAAAACGGAAAAGAATGGATTCCCGCCTTCGCGGGAATGACAAAGAAAAAAAACAGTAACCGTTCACGTTTTTTTTTGCTTTAGCTCCGTAGGAGCGACATCTTTGTAGAAAAAAAAGAC
>QNCB01000229.1 GCA_003644335.1 Planctomycetota bacterium
ATCCTTCACCTTGACCGGCGTGCCGTTGAAAACGGTGTTGCACCGATAGGGAATATCTTCGAGCGTGAGGATAGGGTTCCGCCGCCAACGTTGCAGCAGGTCTATGCCGTGTCGGATAGCCATCTTACTTATCCTCCATCGAATGCATGTAGTCCTGCACGACCGCACAGGCCAGGCAGAATTCGGTTATTTCGTCTATCCGGGCGGTGCCCAGGCAGATGCAACTGTCGCTGGCTCCGTAATAGACCCAGACCTCCTCGTCGCGGACGATGGCGCCGCACGAGAAGACCATGTTGGGAATATCGCCGACGCGCTCGTATTTTTCGCGCGGGCTCAGGATGGGAATGTCCGACCGGGCGATAACTTTCGACGGGTCTTCGCGGTCGAGGATGGCCGCTCCGAGCCTGACCAAAGGCCCCGCTGAGGTGTCCTTGGCTCCGTAATACAGCAACAGCCAACCCTGGTCTATTTCGATAGGTACCGCAGCTGCCCCGATTCGGCTGGCGTCCCAGTAGCCGCCTCGTGTGGTCATTATAACTTGTTCGTCGCCCCAGAAGTCGAGGTCTTCGGAGAAGCTCATCCAGAGATTTCCACCTGCGGGTCTTTTGAGCAGGGCATATCGGCCATCGATTTTCTGCGGGAACAACACGCCGTTTTTAACGTCAGGCTGCGACACATAACCCAGAAACTCGACGTCCTGGAAGTCTTTCGTGCAGGCCAGGCCCAGCCTCATGCCAAGCTCGCTGTCAGCGACGTAGGTGATATAATACTTGCCGTCCAACGGCGTTATCCTCGGGTCGCGAATCCCGAAGGTTTCGTAGATGGCACGCGGGCCGCTGGTGGGCGGAGCCATGAAAGGCTTGGGGTCGACCGTGAAGTTGATGCAATCTCTGCTGCGGGCGCGGTAGAACAGATTATGGCCCTGGAGCGACTCGATATTCAGCAGCATCATAACGTCGCCATTGAGCTTGGCGATGCCGGCGTTGTGGATATCGCTGCACCGGAAGCTCAGGTCGGAAATGGAAACCAGCGGGTTCCCGTCCCAACGGTGTACGATATCTCGGCCTGCGGTTAAGTTTATCAAAAGTACAACCTTCCTGTAACTTGCAATGAAACCTTACATTACCCATTATCGGATTTTTTCGTATGACACTAAAGCACAATCGGGCAACAAATTGCAACAGCAGTCCACGGATTTCGCGGATTAAAAACAGATTTCACGGATTATTTTTGATAAAAAAAAGAATCCGTGTAATCTTCTTCTAAAAATCCGTGTAATCCGTGGACTCCTACTGCCTATTTGCCGAATAAAAATCTCGCCCGGCCCTCAAGTATTCCACCTTGGCTGCGATAATCTGATTAGACGACACCGAGTCGTCGGAAGAATCGCAGGAGAACGGCAATGTCAACATTATCGATGGGTGGAGTACTCTCCGGAATCGACTACAGCGTCCTCATCCAAGGTCTGATGGCTGCGGAATACCGCCCGTATAACCGCATGAGCGCCGATGTCGCGGACTACCAAGCCAAGAGCGCCAGCGTCCTGGCCATCCGAAACACCATAAATAACCTGAAAAGTCAGGTCTCTGAGATGCGGTCCACCGCTGACCTGCGGGCGGTGAAAAGCTCCACCAGCGACTCGGACGTCGTCGAAATCAGCAGCACCAGCGGAGCCTTGCCAGGCTCGCACAGCGTTACGATCGACCAGTTGGCTACCTCGCAAAGAATCGTCCACGACGCCGGCACGACCTACCAGGACACGAAAGTAGGCGCCGGCGGAAGCATCTCCACCTCACTGAACCTCAACACCGTCGCTGACGCCGAGGCGACCTGGTTCACCACCGCAGCTGACGGCGCAACCTACAAATTCCAAATCGGCGGTGAGGATGAAATCGAAGTAACATTCGAAGGCAGCAAGGCTTACACTCTCAACGAGGTCGTCTCGCTCATCAACGTCGCCTCTCAGGAGGCCGCGGAGTACGACGCTGCGTCAGTTAGCGGAGCTGGGCCTTACGCGTTGGGTTTCACCGCCAAGACACGCGGAGCTGGGGAGCTGACGGCGACGCTGGAGAGCGGCACAGCCATCGCCGAGTTCGCAGACGGAGCATCCGACTGGAACAATACCGACGGCACGGACGTCGCAACCGGTGCGTTTGTATACACTTACGATGGCCAAACCCGCACGGTCTACACCTCGACGGACACCACCCTGGCCAACTTGGCTGAGCTGATAAACAACGACGGCAGCAACCCGGGCGTCTCAGCTAATATCATCAAGCACGATGGCACGTATCATCTTGTCCTGGCTGGGGATAAAACCGGAGCGGACTACACGGTTACCATCGACGACGCCAACACGACCATCAATGGGTTTGACACCGCGGACTTCACCACCGCCCAAAATGCCCAGGACGCCCAGTTCCGCATCGATGGCTATCCCGCCCCGTCCGACCCGACGCCCTGGATGTCCAGCAGCTCGAACAGCGTCTCCGACGTCCTGCCGGGGGTTACGCTGAACATTACCGGCACTGGCGAGGCGACCATAACCCTTTCCAGAGACGACAGTTCCATCTCCTCCAGCCTGCAGGGCATCGTCGATAGCTACAACAGCATCGTCGATACCATCGACCTGCACGCGGGCTACGACACCGAGACGGAAACCAGCGGCGAGCTTCAGGGAGACTCGACCATGCGAGGCGTGATAAACGCTATCCGAAACTCCCTCACCAGCGTGCTGCCGGGTTTCAGCGGCCCGACTGACGATATAGCGATGGCGTCGCACATTGGCTTGGAGCTTGACAAGGAAGGCCAACTCTCGCTGGACACCGACACGCTGAGCGAAGCTTTGCAAGACAATTACGACGAGGTTATCCAGTTTATTGGCGCCGACCAGCGGGGCGTTACCGACAGCAACTATCTGCAATTCAACAGCGCGTTGGAGTCTACCGGGCAGGGTACCTACGAGGTGAAGGCTGACTTCGATGGCGCAGGTACGCTCACCGCCGCGTGGATACGAAACAGCGGCGATACAACCTGGCGGGCAGCTACCATCGATGGCAACAAGATAACGGGTATCACCGGCAACGCCGAGGCCGGGCTTGAGGTGGCTGTAACATGGGACGGGTCGAGCGCCAGCCAAACGCACGAAGTCAGACTGCAACAGGGCCTGGGTGGAGCTATCTACGACATCGCGGACGAACTGCTTAGCTCCACCGGGCCTTTCGAGATCAGGGACGACACCTACAGCGACGCTATCGATGAACTCAATACCAAAATGGATATCATGGAAGGTAGACTCATCGACAAACAAGAACGATACGAAGCGAAATTCGCCAGACTCGAAGCCGCACTGGCATTGATGGAAGCTCAGTCAGGCCAATTCAGCGCGCTGTTCTCATCAATAAACAGCAGCAAATCCAGCGACTAAACAACAACGAAAAAAGAACCACGGATAAACACAGATAACCACGGATTTTTTGAAACAGAAAAAGAAAAAGAAAAAAGAAACTACGAAAATCGCGAAAAAACGCGAAAACTTTTTCTTTTTCTGTTACTGACAACTGACCCAGCACTTATTTGCCATGTTTCTGAGCAGTTGGTAGGTTAATAACCATACTGCCCAGCCATAAAATTTCGCAAATAAGTGCTGGGATAACTTTGTTCCAAGGATAAACCCATGTCTTTTAATGCAGTCAG
>QNCB01000230.1 GCA_003644335.1 Planctomycetota bacterium
CCCGGCCTACCAGGTCTTGCACGAGCAGCTGCTTGGCCTGGCGGTCGATACTGAGAGCTTCGGTCTGGTTCATCACGCGGACATTTTTGACGTTTTGGAAGAATACGTGGTCTCGCACAGCTCCGACGGGCGTGGACATAAGCTCGCTTTGTTTCTTGACCACGCCCGAGACATAATAAGGCAGCCCGCAGCCTGCGTAGGAAAGCGTCGTGCCCCGCTCGACGATGGTAACCTCGGCGTCGGGCATTAGGCGGATGACCTTTGATGCCACTTTAGGCCCAGCCGCGACCCCGCCGACGATGACGACCTTCATGCCTCGCGATTCGTCGCTGCCACTGGCCTCCCCGGCCGACTTGGCTATCGGCAGCGTGATGAGAATTTCCGCTCCGCCCAGGTCAGAGGCCTCCGCCCGGATGCTGCCGCCCGCTGCGATGACGATTGCCCGCACGAACGCCAAGCCCAGGCCCGTGCCAGGCCTGGTCGAGTTTCGCTGGTCGACGGTGCGGTAAAAATGCTCGAACACTTTCTTGCGGGCCTCAACTGGGATACCCGTGCCGGAATCCGCGACGGAAATCAGCAGATGTTTTTCGTCAGGCTCGTTGCCCAGGGCCAGTCGAACCTGACCGTGGTCGGGCGTGTATTTCAGAGCGTTGTTGACCACAGCGTTGAGAGCTTCGGTGATGGCTGCCTCCTGACAGGAAGCCCAGGTGGCCCGGGCGTCTATATCCACCGTCAGTTTGATGTTCCGAGCCTGGGCCTGGTGGGCGTATTGCGATTGGATTTTGTGCAGCACAGCTACCAGGTCGGTAGCGGCCTCTTCGCCGGCGGTTTCCTGCTGTGCCCGCGCGATAGCAAGCATCCGCCGAACTGTCTCGACGCCCTGGTCGCACCGCTCAGCTGCCCGGGCGAGCAGCTCCTTCTGCCGTCCGGACACAGGCCCGACGTAATCGCCAAGCAGCATTTCCAGCAGATGTTTCACCGCAGCCAGGGGCGACTGCAACTGATGAGCAGTCAAAGCGGTCAACTCGATATTGTCAGGCTGTCGCGTTTCTTTATCCATTTTTTTCAGTAGTCAGTAGTCAGTAGTCAGTAAAAGCGAAAAACATCAGAACACGAATGACACGAATTTTTATTTTTCTTTTTTTTGTCATTCCCGCGAAAGCGGGAATCCATTTTTTCTGTTTTTCTTTTTCACAGCCATCCCATAATCAGTAGGTGAGATGGACAGCTCCGTAGGAGCTAAAACAAAAAAATTGTGAACGGTTACGAATTGTTTTTGTTTTGAACATTTGAATTTTGATATTCGTATTTGTTTCGTATTTCGATATTAGTATTTCGTATTTGCTTTTCAAAACTGTTCCAGGTCTCTTTGGGGGAACATTTTTCGCATCAGGAGATATCGTCTGCCTTTGTATTGTGTGATATCGCCGGAGATTCTCAGCTTGAGCGAGCTTTGGCCCATCTGCCTGTTCAGGTACACCGCCTTGGTGAGAATGCTGTTCGGCAAGACTCGCAGGGGTGGCTCGCGGAGGGTGTTGTCGCTTTGGAACCGGGCTGTCCACCATTGGCCTGTGGGGTCTTTGACCAGCCTGACCACTCGGTCGATGACCACAGCCCGGCCTCCCGCGCTTAAAGGCTTGCCGCTGGGCGGAGCTACGGAACGGGCGTTCTGTTGGGCGGCGATTTTTTGTTTTGATTTCGGATCGGAAACCACTCGCAGCGCGGTGGTAGGCTTGTCCTTGAGCATGGCTTCAATGAGCGAACTGCCAGAGGAGGGTTTTTTGTTTGCAGATGCAGCGGGTTTTTTTGCTGTCGGCGGGCTTGGCTTGGCGGGGGCGTCTTCCGCGATCGCTGCCCGCTGGAGCATCATATAGGCGTTTTTATTGTAGACGGTTGTCTCGCCGATGACGGTAAACTTCGCATCAGGCCTGGCTATGATAGCCTGCTCGACCTTCTCCAACAGCTGACAGGGCAAGAGCCTGCGCGACGTCAGCCAATCTTGCCCGGGTGTGTTGTCGAACGTCATAATCAGCCAGCCTGAGGTTTTGTCCATGTGAATTTTCCCCGTCCGGTTCACCACAGCCTTGCCTTCTATAGGCAGAGGTTCGTTCCGTTCGTTTCGGCGGGGTTGGTACCCCTTGGCGACAGTAACCGGCACGACAGGGTCTTCCATGAGCATCCGCGAGACCTCGTCGCGGGCGACGCTAGGCCTGGTTTGTGCGGGCTGGGTGGATTGGGAGGGCATGGTTTCAGCAGGCCTGGGCGGGGCAACGGGTTTTTTTGCCCGGGGCTGAATCTGCGAGCTTTTCAGCTGTTCCAGCTTGATAGGCCCAGCCTGGGCGGGCTTGTCTTTGCTATCAGCAGCTTCGCCCGCGCGCGCAGCAGACCCGCAGAAAGACTCCGCAGCCAAGACAACGCACGCACAAAAAGCCAGGTGGAGCAATCTCCCCGTCATGCCAGCAGCGTTAAATATTTTCATGTTCCTGTTTCCAAGCACCCCGCCATTCTACCCCCCCGCCAGGTACAGTTCAACCCAGCACTTATTTACAAATCGCTATAAAACATTAACCCGAAACACAAGAATGATACTTCGAAGGCTCACAAATAAGTGCTGGGCTGAAAATCCCCGCCAGCTGGCGGCAAAAAAAAACTTGACCGAACCATGTTTGGAGTAGAGTATCAATGTAGGCTTATGATAGCGGTAAGTCCGTCAGCTACTCGAACTTCGAGTGGCGCGATGTTAATTGTGTCCGTTCAATTACTCTACCGTCGAAGGAAAGAAGCACAGGATGCAATATTTGATAGAAATTAAACCTCAAGCAGTCAAAGACGGAAAGAAAATTCCACCAAAACAGCTTGAGCGGATATTTGACAAAATTGAATTATTGAGCGATAATTTACAGGGAAATGTCAAACGCCTGACCAATTTTACCCCGGAGTATCGATTGAGGATTGGAAACTATCGTGTGCTTTTTGAAATTGAGCATGACATAGTTGTAGTTTACAGAATCAAGCATAGAAAACATGCTTACAAATAGGAGTTTGTTATGATTTCGCTTCATCCGAATATTCTGGAAAAAGACGGAAAAAAGGCTTTTGCCGTATTGCCCTTTGAGGAATTTCTCCAAATCCAGGATGAGCTTCAGGACTTCGAAGATTTGAAAAGTTTACGAGAAGCGAAGGAAAAGGAAAAAAATGTTGCAGGGCTTGGTTTGTCGCAAGCCAGGAAAGAATTGAAGATTTAATGCTCATTAGCCAAGGGGAAATGAGATGAGACGCAAGCGAGACATTTTTCTCCGGTTAGTTGAAATTGTATTACTTGTCCCTGCTTTTGGTTTTCTTGTGCCGCCGGTAGCCTCTGAAGAGGGGCATGTATATCACCTGTTTCCTGGGCTGGCTTTCGCAGTGGTGTTTTTTGTCGCATCGCAGTTGGTAGCGGTCCTTCGCGACAGGAGTTGCTGGTGGGCAGCCATTCTCAAGGCACTCTTGTTCGTGTCGTTTGGTTGGGTACTATTTCAGAGGGTTACTATGTAGTCTCTGCCTGCTGGTGTTTCTGGCTGGACTTTTTGGTTTGTGCGTGGTATATGCGTAGCTATGCCTCCTCAGACTACCAATATCCCGGACGCCTCGAACTTTGCGAATGATCCCCCTGCCGAGCCAGGCCAGCCAGACGAGGCCCTACAACCAGGCCTA
>QNCB01000231.1 GCA_003644335.1 Planctomycetota bacterium
ATAATATCTGAGAAAAAAAGAAAAAAAATCTACCGCAAAAGAACGCAAGGAACGAAAAGGGAAAGAATTATCAGAAAAAAAAGAAAAAAATGACAAGAAAAACCTGTCAACCAGCCAACTATTCATGCTGTAGCAGGCAGGCGTGGCGGTGGGCTGGGTTGTTTGGTGTGGGGGTTAGTTGGGGGGTTTGGCAGGCGCATCTTTTTACAATGCGAACCAGGCCTTCGCCGTTTGGAATTTCCACTGTTTGCTCTGGCGGGAGATGCTCAGCTTGGGTTCGAGTCAGCGGGCAGCGAGGGTGAAACACGCAGCCTGTCGGCGGGTTTACAGGCGAGGGGATTTCCCCGGACAGCTCGATTCGGCTATGCTCCAGCCTGGTTGCGGGGTCCGGCGTGGGGACTGACGATAGCAACGCTCGGGCGTATGGGTGCACCAGATGGCCATACCCAGCCCCGCCGCCAAGCACCTCAGCCTTGGGTGCCGTCTCGACGATTTTGCCCAGGTACATCACCGCTATTTCGTCGGCGAAGTGCTCGACCACCGCCAGGTTGTGGGCGATGAACAGATAGCTTAGGCCAAGTTCGTCTTGCAGGTCTGACAGTAGATTGAGTATCTGTGCCTGGATGGAAACGTCCAGCGCGCTGACAGGCTCGTCGCAGACTATCAGTTCCGGCTCGCACGCCAAGGCCCGGGCGATGCCGATTCGCTGCCTTTGCCCGCCGGAGAATTCGTGCGGGTAGCGGTTGATGTATCGCTCGGACAGGCCCACTCGCCCAAGCAGCCCTTCCACCCGCTGGCGACGCTCGCGGCGGGTCAGGCTAAAATGTACGCACAACGGCTCAGCTACGATATGGCCTACCGTCATCCGCGGGTTCAACGATGCTACGGGGTCTTGGAAAATCATTTGCATTCGGCTACGGAACTTTTTTAGCCCGCTGCCGGAGAGGCTAAAGACATCCTGGCCATCGAAATTCACCGACCCCGCTGCGGGCGGAATTAGGCGCAGCAGAGTTCGGCCAACGGTGGTCTTGCCCGAACCGCTCTCGCCCACCAGTGCCAGCGTTTTGCCTTTGGACAGGGCAAAGTCTACTCCGTCGACCGCTTTGACCGTCTGCCCGCGCGAGAACACCCCGCGCCCAACGGCGAAGTGCGTCTTGAGGCCTGTAACTTGCAGCAGCGGATTTTTTTGGTCGTCAGTCATTCGGATTTTCGTAGCAGCACATTTTTTATAATGGGTGCCGTGGTTGCGGTGTTTGCAACCACGCCATCGTCTATCGTGGTTGCAAACACCGCAACCACGGCACCCAATCTGAATGTGTTTTTATTGTTTCCTCTTCGTCATTCGGATTTCATAATTCGTCATTCGCTTCTTCATAGCCTGGCACTTCCCAGCAGGCTACGCGGTGGCTTGGCGATATTTCTCGCAGGGTCGGTTCTTGTGTTTGACATCGTGTTTTGTCGCAGCCTAGCGGACACCTCGGATGAAACTTACAGCCGGCGGGAAAGCTCAGCGGGTTCGGCACGGTTCCGGGGATGGTGTCCAGTCTGTCTTTGGCTTGGCCTAGTTTTGGGATGGAACGAAACAGACCTTGCGTGTACGGATGTGCTGGGCCGGCGAAAAGTTTTTCCACGCTGGTCATCTCGACGATTTTCGATGCGTACATTACCGCAGCTCGTTTGGCGCTTTGTGCGACCACCGCCAGGTCGTGTGTGATGAGCATAACACCCAGGCCGTCCTGAGCCTGGATATCCGCGAACAGGTCGAGTATTTGTGCCTGGATGGTAACGTCCAGCGCGGTGGTAGGCTCGTCCGCTATCAGCAGTCTAGGCTCTCGCGCCAGGGCCATAGCGATCATCACGCGTTGTCTGATTCCGCCGGAGAGTTGGTGCGGGTACTCGCCGAAACGCTGAGCGGGAGCTGGTATGCCGACCTTCTCCAGCAGCTCGATTGCCCTGGCCCGTGCGTTGGCGGGGGATATTTTGCGGTGCAGGCGGATAGCTTCGACGATTTGGCTGCCGCAGGTAAACACGGGGTTGAGCGAACTCATAGGCTCCTGGAACACCATGCCGATAAGCCCGCCACGGATTTTTCGCATTTGTCGCTCGGAGAGTTTCAACAGGTCCAGGCCTTGCAGGCTCACACAACCTGCTTCGATTTTCGCAGGCGGACAGGCCAGGAGCCTCATTATGGAAAATGCCGTAACGCTCTTGCCGCAGCCGGACTCGCCAACCAGTGCGAATGTCTCGCCCGGGGCGATATCGAAGCTCACCCCATCCGCGGCGCGGACAATGCCGTCGTCGGTACAAAAATGCGTCCGCAGGTTTTCAACCCGCAGCAAATGTTCATTAAAGTTATCAGTCATCAATTTATAGTTGTCAGTTGTCAGTTATCAGTAAAAACAAAAACAGCGAACCACGAATGAACACTAATAAACACGAATTTAAAAACAGCAAAATTCACCGCAAAAGAACGCATAGAACGCAAAGATGAAGAGTGTTTAGCTATAAGTAACAACAGCAACTACGAAAGACGCGAAAACCGCGAAAGTTTATTGAAAAAATCTGTTTTCGCGTTCTTTCGCGTATTTCGTAGTTTGCTGTTTTGCTGTTTTTGTTTTTACTGACTTCTGACTCCTGAATCCTGACTCCTGCTTTTTCATGTATTTTTCAGTTTCGGGTCCAGGGCGTCTCGTAGTCTGTCGCCGAAGATGCTCCAGGCTAGGACTATTATGAACATCGCTACGACCGCTGACGCCAGCTCCCACCACCTGCCTACGATGACGTCCATCCGGGCGGCGTCGATCATTTTGCCCCAGCTAGGCCTGTCCGTTACGCCCAGGCCCAGGTAGCTTAAGATGACCTCCGCCTTGATGGCTCCTACGAAGCCCAGCGAGAAATTGATGATGCCCAGGTGCGTTACGTTTGGCAGGATGTGTCTTAGCAGTATCGCCAAAGGCCCTCGCCCAGAGGCCCGGCTGGCCAGGACGTAGTCCATCTCGCGCAGCCTCATCGTCTCAGCCCGGACGAGTCTGCACGTGCCGATCCAGCTGATTACGCCCAGGGCCAGGTACGTCCCCGCCATGCCGCCCAGGTCCATTTCCAGCGGCGTCCCAGCCAGCAAGGCTCGGCCTGCGAAGGCGAACTTCAGCACGATCAGCAAAATTATCCCCGGAATGCAGGTCAGCGTGGTGTACAGCCAAACGATAATGTCGTCGACCCAGCCGCCGTAATAGCCAGCCACCGCGCCGAGAAACATGCCAAGCGGCACGGCGATTATGTTGGCCATGAAGCCGACGGTCATGGATGTGCTGGCTCCCAGGAGCGTTTTTTGCAGGACGTCCCGCCCAAAGGTGTCCGTGCCAAGCCAATGGCTAGCTGAGGGGGCGGCGTTGACGTTGTCATAATTTTGCGAGTTCGACCAGCTGCCAAACGCGATCGGCGAGACAATAGCGATCAGGACGTAAGCTGCGATAATGCAGAAGCAAATCATCGCCAGCCTGTCGCGCCGAAGTCGAGTAACCGCGTCAGCCCACAGGCTTCGCCCAGCCAACGGCTCGGTAAGATTATCAATTGTCATCGTCGCTTGTGTCATGTTGTTATTGGTTGACTGGTTGATTAGTTGATTAGTTGACTGGTAAAAGATTACAAATTAACACGCCTGACTATTCCTGAATTCTGACTCCTGAATCCTG
>QNCB01000232.1 GCA_003644335.1 Planctomycetota bacterium
CATCCGCGGGCCTGGCGAGTTTTTCGGCACGTAACAGCATGGCCTGCCTGAGCTGACGGTCGCTGACCTTTTAGCGGACTTCGATTTGCTGCGCCCGGCACGGCGAGACGCGCTTGCGATACTCGACGAAGACCCCGACCTGGCTTCGCCACACAATCAGCAGCTCCGCCGAATGGTCATGAAAATCTACGCCGAGCGACTGGGCCTGCTGGCGGGGGCATGAAAACATTTGGAGATGGTCGACAATAGCCCACGCTACGTGGCTACCCAATCCGAAATCCGAAATAAAACCTACGCTGTCTGGTCGTTTGCTGGTAGCTTTATGTTTTCGATTTCTTTGCGGATGCGGGCCAGGTTTGCGGTGAATGTTTCGGTCAGGCCTGCTATGTTCTTGCTTGCGAGTTCCATATAATAGTCCACGCCAAGGAGCAGATTGTCCCTGAATTCGCGGAGATATTGCGAGGTGTGGTCGCACAGGCCTATCGCGAACAGGCTTATTTGTTTTTGGAGGTGCTCGACATATATCGCCAGCTCCCGGACAAAAGTATGAGGCCTATCGGCGCGGGTCATAACAGACTTACGTCCGTAGATATGGCTTACCATTTCGTTCAGGGACATCGTCCGCGAGAAGTCTGCGATGTTCGGCCCGGGGCAAACAAGGGGCGTAACCGAAGGATGGATATCGTTTATCGTAGTGGCACCGCCGCCAAGTTCGTGACAAATGCAGCCTCGGGCCAGAAGCGTTTCCGTTACGACGGCAAGTTGTTCCGGCGAAAAACCTTCCTGCGGCAAATGCTCCAGCTTGCGTTTCACATAGGCTCGGGATGAGATGCAAATGGGCCTATCCGTAAACTCTGTGTTGCTCCGGGCGTATCTTTTGGGACAATTCGCGCCTGGTTTCCCCTCGGCGATTCGCTGTTTGCGGACTTGCTCAGACTGACAATCGCGAAGAATCCAGAACGGTATTCTCAACGGCGATGTGTCGCCCAGCAACACATCCTCGTCCGTAGCGGCAGCCATTTTTTCAAGTGTGTCGTCCTCGACATTAACGACTTCCGGCACGAGCAGAAACGGCGTGCCCCAGCCCGTGCCGTCGATGCCGTAGTATTTCCGCATGAGCTTATCCTCGCCCGTGGTACTCAGGCCACACTGGACGGTAACGCGAAACTCGCCCTGAGCGGGAGCTGGGCGACCAGCTTTGACGAGAGCCTTGGCGTAGGTTTTGTGAAGATCCGCAGCGAGTTTTTCTCGCCCTGCCTTGAACTCTTCGAGAATAGGCCCCATCAGATGGCCCTTGGTCGCAAAGGCGTGCCCGCCACCGTTGAGTCCAGACTCGATCCGATATTCCGAGACCCACAGGCCTTGCTTTGCGAGGAATCGGCCTTGGATCGTCGCCGAGCGGAAGTCGCTGACCTTCAGGATAATAGTCTTCTTCTGTTGGCCCGTTTCGTCAGGCTGAAAATCCTCGAATGTCGCAAGGTAGTGATACAGCCGGCGGTTCATTCCAGCGGACAACACCAGGCCCGCTCGCACGGTACTATTGGCAAAGCCACGCAGGGCTGACATCGCGTCGGCAAACTCGGGAGGACGCTGCTGGCCGTCGCGGTAAGTCTCGCCGTCCAGCTTGGTCATTATGTTCGCGTCGATCGAGCCTGGGACAGCCCGGGCGCGGAGGCTGTCCTGCATTTTGGTTTTGGCAGCCTGGTCGGTGGTCGACAGCATCTCGACATAAGCGGCTTTGAGCGGAGATTCGGGCAGCAATTCGTAGTACCGCGTGATTTCACTGCCCTGCTCGAAAGGCGACGCCTGCAGTCTCTTTACCTGTTGGCTGACGATGCGGTCCAGCAGGTTCATATATGCTGTAATTCGGTTGGCCCGGGGGTCGTCATCGCTGTCGGTGATAGGTTCGTAAGGCTCGCCCTGCTTCCGGCAGTGTACTTCGCGCATCTGCTCGATGAGCACATCGTCCACGAGCGAAATTACTGACGAAATGCCATATTTCGCCACTCGCAACGGCGTATCGATAGTAAAGCCCGTACCCATCACCGGAATATGAAAACGGTGGGGAGACTGCGACGCGACGCCTGCTGCGTCGGAAGTTATCGGTTCTGTCTTTGCCATGCGGTTCAAATAGCCTCTCGTATTCGAATCAATTTACACTATCCCAAGCCAATGCTGCACTTCTTTGCGTCAGATAACCCGAGAACAGCGCAGCAATCGAGTCCAAGGGTACAGAGTTGGCAGGATTTGTCAACACGAAAAGCAAATAGTGCCAATGGGTGCTTGACAAGGCTGAAAAATTGTTGGATAATCCGGCGAGTAAATATGACTTGTCGAAGGCTTGGGGACATCTTCAAGCTTTGCGGTTGACGTTGCCGGACGTATCGCAGCTCGGGTTGATTGTCCCTAAAAAAGGTTGGGGGAGTAGCTCAATTGGCAGAGCAACGCCCTTTTAAGGCGTAGGTTCTGGGTTCGAGTCCCAGCTCCCTCACTGAAAACCCCTCGTTTGCAGGGGTTTTTTTATGCGCAAATTCTCAAGCTACGAAAAACACAGCCGGGGCGACTGTGCTACATTTTGAGACGCTGCATTTTGACGCTGCGTTTTTGGAATTGACACGATCGGCTTGGCTTGTATAATCGCTTGCGTTAGCGGAGAGAGCCCCGCCAGGGCCGCCGAAGGTGCAAGCTCGCTAGAGTGAAACTCTCAGGCAAAAGGACGCTGACGATCAACCTCTGGAGAGTCTTTTTTGACACCGACGGGGCAAGGCCACACGGCCAATCTCTCAGGTTCCAGGACAGGGGTAATAGCTCGCGGTGAGCTACCGGTTCCTGGTTTCTGGGAGTTGCACAATGACTGAACTTCGCAAAACACCTCTGCACGCCAGGCATGTTGCCCTGGGGGCGAAGATGGTGGATTTTGGCAGCTGGGATATGCCCCTGCAATACGCCGGCGGCATAGTAGCTGAGCACCTGGCGACGCGAAAAACCGCAGGCCTGTTTGATGTGTCGCACATGGGCAGGTTCATATTCCGCGGGGCTGGCGCGCTGGCGTTTCTCCTCCGCGCCCTGACCAACAACGCCGCTGCCCTCGAGCCAGGCCAATCGCAGTACACGATTATCCAAAACGAAGCGGGCCAAGCCATCGACGACGCGTATCTGTATCACTTCGATGAGGACGAGTATCTGCTGGTGGTCAACGCCGCCAACAGACAAAAAGACTGGGCCTATTTTCAATCCCTCCAGCCTGGCTCGGCTGAGGTGGACATCGCCGAGGCGTCCGACGAAATCGCCATGATCTCGCTCCAAGGCCCGCTGGCTGAGGAAATACTTTCGTCCGTAATAGACGCGGCCCACCTGCCGAAACCCGGGCGGAACCACCTGAGCCGGGCCTGTATGGAAGGTATCGACGTCGACGTCGCACGCACGGGCTACACCGGCGAGCCGTTGTGCTTCGAGCTGTTCGTGAAAAACTGCGATGCCCCCGCGATTTGGGATATCTTGGCCTCACGCGGCGGCGTGCCGGTGGGCCTGGGCGCGAGAGACACACTAAGGCTCGAAGCCAGCCTGCCGCTCTATGGCCACGAACTCGGCACAGACCCCGAGGGCAACGAGATGCCAATCTTCGCGTGTCCGCTGTCCAAATTCGCTGTCAGCTTTGCCGAGGCCAAGGGAAATTTCATCGGCAAGGACG
>QNCB01000233.1 GCA_003644335.1 Planctomycetota bacterium
CATTTATTTCCAACATCGTGCGGAGCGGCGCAAGTGTGAAGGTCTGTCAGGAACTCGCCAGACACAGCGACCCGAAGCTGACCCTTGGCGTCTATACCCACCTGCGAGTAGCTGACAAAACAAAGGCGTTGAACTCTCTGCCATCAATGAAACCCGACCGGCCAGAGTATCAGGTAGCTCGAGCGACGGGAACTTATGATGTGGCTGCGAGCCTACCGGAAAAAAACGCAGCGCATGCGCAGCGCGCAGGTGCGCCAAAGGGTGATTTTGTGCTATCACATGCGATGAGTAAAATAATAGGAGAAGATGTTAAAAAGATGAAAAACCCCTTGCAAAATGGGCAAAAGCCTGTATATTCAGCCTCTTGTAAAAACCCAAGCGCGCGTAGCTCAATGGATAGAGCATCGGTCTACGGAACCGAAGGTTAGAGGTTCGAATCCTCTCGCGCGTGTTTTTTTCGCACGCCCCAGGCCCTTGTTAGCTTGGGGTTTTTCAATATCTGCCCGACCTTAGTCCAGTTACAGAATACCAGAGGCTGTGTGTTTTTTTGTCTCCTGTATTTTGTCTCCTGACTTCTTTCTACTGATGCAATGTTCCGTAGTGGCCCAGTGGGGTGTTGGCCGTTTTTAACAGGAGATGTTTGCGGTGGGCTATGTTGTTGAACATCCGATAGACGCCTAGTTTCACGGCGTCCTGCACGAAGACCCACACGATATTGTAAAGCCAAACCATGCCGATTAGGCTCCACGACAAGGCTGGGACCAGCCAACCTTGCCAACACATAATCGTCGCGAAAATCTGCGTGCCGACGATGGCCAGGAGCAGTTGGATTCCGGGCCAGGGCCTGGCTAGGAAAAACTTTTTCGTTCGCGTTACGAACAACATCAGATGCCCGCCAGCCACCAACTGCAGGAACAACATGGTCTGCTGAAGTTGACCGTCGATGGTGATATTTTTCAACCCTAGTCCGGGGAGCATGGTTTCAAGATTAGGCAGGACTTCTCGCATGACGACAAGCAGGCCAAATGTTTGCACCACCGCCAGCAAGCCCAGGGTGCTGGAGATTCCCAAAACCCGCCGCATGTCCCAGCGGACAGGCTTGGAGTCGAGGTATGTATTGTCATACGCGATGGTCATAATGGGGATGTCGTCCAGCAGTGCGAGGATGATAATCATCACCGCTGTGAGCGGCTCGAAATGGCTCAGCCCGCCGCCGGCAGTGCGAACGGTGGGATAGCAGAGCATAGCCAGGACGACGAAGAACATGATGTCGATGGTCATCGCGATTCGGTAGATGGTGTAGCTCATCATGCGTTCGAAGATTTTCCGCGCGGTCTCGACAGCCTGGATAATAACGCCCAGCCCCGGCGCGGTGAGTATCATCGCCGCCGCTGCCCGGGCTGCGTCGGTAGCTCCTTCGACCGCTATGCCGACCTCAGCCTGCTTGAGGGCCGGGGCGTCGTTTACCCCGTCGCCGGTCATAGCTACGATGTGTCCGCGGGCCTGCAGGGCCTTGACGATGCCGTACTTGTGCTCCGGGAAAACCTCGGCAAACCCGTCAGTGGTCTCTATCTTTTTCGCCGTAGCTGCGTCGAGTGCGTCGGGATTACTGCCGGCGGGAAAGAACGCGCCGGCAGGCTGAATGCGGGTGCCCATGCCGAGCTGACCTGATATTTCCCTGCCGATTGCGAGGTTGTCGCCGGTAACCATTTTCACATCGATGCCATACTTTTTCGCCCGGGCGATAGTCTCCGCCGAGTCCGCCCTCGGCGGGTCGGACATGGGCAAGATACCCAAAAACCGCCAAACCACGCCGTCGTCGCTGCGGGCAACGCCCAGCGTGCGATAGCCCCGAACCGCGAAATCCCCGACGATGCTATCAGCCTTGCTTCGCGTCGGCTCGTCGAGATTGCACATGTCCAAAATAACCTGCGGAGCGCCCTTGGTGTAGTGCAAAACCTGGCCCTGCCCGTTGGTCGTGACAGCTTCGGTTCGCTTGCGGACGGGGTCGAACGGGACGAACTTGCTCTGCGTGTATTCCTTCAACGCGTTTGGATTGGCCAGGCTTGCGATGACAGCCAGGTCTATCGCGTCCTTATTCTCAGCCTTGGATGCCAGGGCGCCAGCCAGGATGCACTCCGCGCCGTTGGCAGCCTCGAAGACGACAGGCTCGCCCATCTCCAGTTTGTTCTGCGTCAGCGTGCCGGTTTTGTCTGAGCAGAGCACATCCACGCCAGCCATCTCCTCGATGGCCTGGAGACGCGAGACGATAGCTTTGCGTTTGGACAAGACCAGCGCGCCCAGGGCCATGGTAACCGAAAGCACAGCGGGCATGGCCACGGGGATCGACGCGATGACGAGTATCAGCACGAACTGCACCAGGTGCAGCACGGGGACATGCTCCGCCAGCTCGACGATAACCAGCACGACGCCCAGCGCGATAGCCATGCCGATGAGGAAGTCGCCGATTCGCATGACCGCCTTTTGAAAGTGCGAAACCGCCCCAGCGGTTTCCACGAGCTTGGCGGTTCGACCAAAGAAAGTTTCGCTGCCTGTGCGGGTAACCACCGCGGACATTTCGCCCTGCTTGGCGACCGAGCCTGAATAAGCGATGTCGCCGATTTTCTTGCCCACCGGTAGCGACTCGCCGGTGAGGGCTGCCTGGTCGACGCTGATATAATCGCCGTCGAACAGCTTGGCGTCAGCGGGCATGACGTCGCCCATTCGCAGGCGAACGACATCGCCGGGCACCAGGTTCGTCGCGTCGATCTCCAGCCATTGGCCATCGCGAAGCGCACGGGCTTTGAGGGCCAGCTGACCCTTGAGCGCGTCCAGTGCGTTGGAGGCTTTGTGTTCCTCCCAAAAACCCACCATCGCGTTAAACAGCAGCATCACGAGGATAATCGCAAAATCGTCCCAGTCGCCCACGACCACCGACAGCACCGCTGCGATTTCGATCATCCACGGAATAGGCCCCCAGAAATATCGCAGGAAGTTCAGCAGCGGGGTTTTCTTTACCTCGCTCAGCGCGTTTGGCCCATAGGTCTCCAGCCGACGACGGGCCTCGTCGTTACTAAGCCCCGTTGCAGTGGAACCCAGCGAGTCGAAAACATCTTCGACAGACATTTTTTCGAAATCCCCAGCCACCCCTGTTTTCTCGCCATTCGCATTGGAAATCATCTCGAAACCTTTTCGTAACATGTAGCACAGCCGCCCTCGGCTGTGGTTTTTCACGCTACATTCAAGCTTTCACAGCCGAGGGCGGCTGTGCTACACTTTCGCCAGCACGCTTAGCCCCGCCTGCACGCGCTGGCCTGTTGCAACGCGGATTTCCCCTGCCAGTTCGATCGGCAGGAGCAGCTCCAGCCGCGAGCCGAACTTTATCATGCCCAGCCGCTCTCCGCGGGCAAAGCGTTGGCCCGGCTGGCAGTCGGTTATTATCCGCCGAGCTACCAGGCCCGCTACCTGACGGACGATAACCGGATACTCGACCCCCTCGTGCGAATATGTCAGCTCGATGGAAGCTGACTCGTTTCGCTCGGCGGCGACGGGGTTGCGGACATCCATAAAGGCCCCGGGCAGGTGCGTTACCCGCCGGACTTTCGCCTCGCAGGGCATGCGGTTGACGTGGACATCGAAGATATTCATGAAAATTCCGATCTGCACGCCGGG
>QNCB01000234.1 GCA_003644335.1 Planctomycetota bacterium
GCTGTGGTGGTCAGCGTCGGGAAAGACGAGCAAACCCGAACCTGCGCAGCAGGGCCGATGCTAACCTGGCCCGCGCCGGGTGTCCTCGATCCGGGCAAAAGCGTTACCGCCCAAATTCGCCTGGACACAGGCCCGCTTGGGGAGTACCTGGCCAGGCGACCGCTGGAAACCATCGTCCTGAAAATCCTGGGCCTGGTCTCGCCGCAGGAACGCCCAGGGCAAATCATCAGCGGCGCCCCGAGCGTGAATCCGCAGCCTATGACCGTCCGCAGAATCGGCATACTCGCAGGCCCGGGCAGTGATCCCGCTAAGCAATACAACAACACCCTGAGCAAAATAGCCCAGCGTCAAACCCAAGGCCCGCTAGCCCGGCGGATGCTCGCAGCCAGGCAGGTAGCCTCGTTGTTGAAATGGCTTGGCGACGTGGAAGACCAGCAGGCTACCTTGCCCAGATCGCTCAGGCCCGTCGCCCGCAAAGACGCTCTTTTGGGCATGATGTCCCAGTCTCTGGCTGACCCTGCTGATGTTGTCCGCGCCGAGATGCTCGCGGGGCTGGCGATGAACAAACTCGACGGAGCGACCTTGAACCTGCTCGGGCTGGTCATGGCTGACCCCAGCGAGCTTGTGCGGTTCCGCGTGGTCGAGCTGCTGGGCGACAGCGGCAATAAGGGCAATATCAAAATGCTGGCCATCTTCACCAAAGACAAAAACAAGTTCGTAAAGCGCCTGGCCACGGCGTTCCTACGGGCAGAAGCCAAGGGCAAAAAGTAGGCGTAACCGTTCACCCAAAAACTGATCGCACCATGAAGGCCATAAAGACATTGTAACCATTCATGCTTTTTCGATAAATTCCACAGCCATCCTATAATCAGTAGACGGGATGGCTGTTTAGCTCCATAGGAATCTTTGTAGTAACTGTGAACGGTTACAAAATTTCGAACAATTTTCTTGGCGCATACCGAAGCTGGCGGTACAGTTGGGTCGCTCGTATTTTGTAAATTCTTTCCGTACTTTGTGATTTTGTTCTCGATATGTTCATGAACCTTGGCTGGGAGTCGCTCGCTCGGTTTGTTCGGTTATGTCTGATGTCGCGCGAAAACTGTTGTTTCTTTGTTTGTTAAAAAAAAACCGTGTACTCTTCTTAAAAAATCAGTGTAATCTGTGGATTGTTTTTGTTTTTACTGACAACTGATTGCTGATTACTTTTCAAAAAAAATGCCCAGACGAACTCGGCGGACATCTCGGTTGGACGTTGGACTGGCGATAGCCCTAGCTGGGCTTGCGTTTGTGGTCTGGGCGTTGGTAGCAGGTGCCAGCAGGCTGATGATGCAGAATATAATCCTCGCTGCAGCTGGCTCGACCGAAGCTCTGCCCGCGGTAACCCGCAACGTCAGGCTGTTCTTTGTCGACACTGGATTCGTCATCGACCTGGTCGGCTTGGGGTGGATGGCGGTTAGCCTGGTGCTGATATTTTTCGCCAGCAGCCAAAAGGTGAGCATTTCCTGGGCCTGGCTGTCCGCGACGCTACAGTCGATGGTAGCGGCTCTTGGCGGAGCATTGGTCAGCTGCGCTATTTACGTGCCGCATAGTACCACAGGCCAAGCCAACTACACTGTCATGGGCAAAATTAGCTTAATCTCCCTGCCATTGGTTATCGTTATCGCTGTGGTCATCTGGGGGCTATTCGTCTATTGGATGCTCAAACGCCGAGCCAGTTCGCGACACCTGGGCCCCAGCATGACCGATGGTCTGCGGACGAACAGGTAATCACAAAATGACCAATGACCCAATGACCATTGAATGACCAAGGCCCAATACCCAAGGCCCAAGGAATATCCAATATCCCAGTAAAAAAACATCACAAATATCCATCGTGCCGTGTTTTGCGGAATTTTCTGTTTTTACTTTTTCCTTCTTCTGTTGGATATTCAATTTTGACGGACGGGTAGCCATGGTAACATGCATGGGCAAGACGCCCATGCTACGTTTGGGTGAGACGTTTACGCGGGAATTTGAAAGGTTCGGATAGATGGATAAGTTTATTATCGAGGGTCAGGCCAGACTAGAGGGCAAGGTGGTTCTCAGCGGGGCTAAGAACGCAGCTTTGCCAATTTTGGCTGGGGCTATTTTGGCCGAGGGAACTACCACGTTGCACGGCGCGGCGGACCTGGCTGATATCCGCGCGATGTGCGAACTGATGGGCGACCTGGGCGTAGAGACTATCCGACGGGACGACGGCACGATAAACGCGACAGTTACCGACGATAGCCAATCGCACGCCCGATACGAACGCGTCCGGAAAATGCGAGGCAGCATCTGCGTGCTAGGCCCGCTGCTGGCCCGGCGGGGTTACGCCCGCGTCGGTATGCCCGGCGGGTGCGTCATAGGCTCGCGACCCGTCGACTTGCACCTGCGAGGCCTGCGTGCACTGGGAGCGGAAATTCATCTCGACGGCGGAGACATCGTCGCCCGGGCTAAGAAACTTACCGGGGCGACCATTTTCCTCGGCGGGCCTTTCGGCTCGACCGTGCTGGGCACCGCCAATGTCATATCCGCTGCGGTGCTAGCCCATGGGACGACGGTGATAGAGTCCGCTGCCTGCGAACCTGAGATAGAAGACCTCATCGACATGCTCAATGCCATGGGCGCGAAAATCCAAGGCGGGGGCACGCCGCGGGTTTCCATCGAGGGCGTCGCGAAGCTGACGGGCGTCGAGCATACGATTATCCCCGACCGCATCGAGGCTGGGACTTTTATGATGGCTGCGGCTATCACCAACGGCGAAGTTACCATCCCCAACGCCCGGGTCGATCATCTCCTGGCTGTGGTCGACAAGCTCCGCGATATCGGCGTGCAAGTTGAAAAATCAGGCCCGGGCCTGGTGGTTGCATCGGCTGGGCGACTGTCGCCGGTGGATGTTACCACGCAACCATACCCGGGCTTTCCGACCGATCTGCAAGCCCAGCTACTGGCTTTGCTTTGCCTAGCGGACGGCAACAGCGCGATAACGGAAAAAATCTTCCCCGACCGATTCATGCACGTAGCTGAGCTGCTGCGAATGGGAGCCAACATCCGCAAGGAAGGCCCGACCGCTATCGTTACCGGCGTGGGCCAACTCATCGGCGCCCCGGTGATGGCTAGCGACTTGCGAGCATCAGCAGGCCTTGTGTTAGCTGGGCTGGTAGCGACAGGCCAAACCGAAGTCCGCCGAGTCTACCACATAGACCGAGGCTACGAACAAATCGAACAAAAACTCCGCCAACTCGGCGCAAACATCAAACGCGAGAAAGAGTAGCAAGAAATCAGGAGTCAGGAGTCAGGATTCAGAAACCAGGAGTAGGGTCGGCCATTGCCGGCCATTTTGAACTGACGAGGGGAGAGAATCGGAAGGCCTTTGAATTGACGCAGTACCAGCATATCCTTATCGCCCGTAACAAGGCAGTCCGCTTGCCCCGCGGTCAGTGTACCCAGGACTGGCAGGTCGTCTTTGTCGCGACACCCATCGGTAATGTTATCGGGTTCCACGATTTGGGCAACTTCGCGGAGGAAGTCTAATCGCTGCTTGGTATCTGCTTGAGAATGCCCGAATTTCCCCGATAAGTGCCTGGAAAATTCATTGAGGATATGCTCGGAAAGGATGATGCGATGGTTGGCGAGACACTCCTGGA